>NZ_CAXBCK010000046.1:0-32320 GCF_963974425.1 uncultured Marixanthomonas sp. | reverse complement strand
TTATATATCCTGTAACTTTAAATAAAAAGCTATTAAAGGAGAATTGTATTGATTTATGAAAGTATTGATAACGGGCGCGACAGGATTAATAGGCACACAATTAACAAAAGAATGCCATAAAGCAGGTATTAGTGTAAACTATTTAACAACGAGTAAAGAAAAATTAGAAGATAAGCCTAATTACAAAGGGTTTTATTGGAACCCTTATGAGGGCGAAATTGATAAAAATGCTTTTACAGATGTAACTACTATTATTAATTTAGTAGGGGCAACCATATCAAAAAGATGGACAAAAAGCTATAAGAAGACAATTATAGAAAGTCGTACCAAAACAGCCAATCTTATATTTGAAACTCTCAAAAATAATAAAACTACAGTAGAGCATTTTATTTCTGCAAGCGGTGTAAGCATCTACCCAAATAGCGAATCCCGGTTATATACTGAAAAAGATACAGCAGTTGATACTACCTTTTTAGCTGAAGTAGTTCAAGCTTGGGAAGCTGCTGCAGATCAATTTGAAAAATTAGATATGCGGGTGACAAAAGTGCGTACTGGTGTTGTTTTGGCAGAAGAAGAAGGCGCATTCCCAAAATTAGTTAAGCCTATTGAAAAGGGCTTTGGAGCACCATTAGGGAGTGGAAAACAATGGATGTCTTGGATACATATAGATGATATAGTTTGTGTTTATATGCACATATTAAAAAATGGGCTTCAAGGTATTTATAATGCCACTGCCCCCAATCCCGTGACAAATGAAAAAATGACTCGTAAAATTGCCGCGTATTTAAAAAAAGACCTGTGGCTGCCTAACGTTCCTGGTTTTGTGCTGCGCTTAGTTCTTGGTGAAATGTCCATTTTAGTGCTTAAGGGGCAATTAGTAAGCTCAAAAAAGCTAGAAGAAAGTGGCTACAAGTTTAAATACGTAAATGTAGTGCCCGCCATTAAAAATTTACTATAAAAAAAGACGGTCAATAAGACCGTCTTTATAATCAATAATTATTTTAATTCTTCGATTACTTTTTAGCAATCAATGATATTGTTAATTCAATCTCATCATTAATAAACTTATCTCCTAAGTTATCAAATACTGATTTAGAACCGTAATTAACGCCCCATTTAGTTCGGTCAATAGTAAAAGATTTACTTTCAATCATAACTTTATCAACATCCATATTTACAGTTGCAGGAAATTCAATATGATTGGTTTTATCTTTCATAGTAAGATTTCCTTTAACCATCGTGTGATCTCCCATTGCTTCAACTCCTGTTAATTCAAAAGTTGCAGTAGGGTATTCGTTTACATTAAAAAAGTCTCCTTCTTTTCCTTCCACAGTACCCATAAGGTGTGCTTCAAGATTCGCTTTTTGCTCACCTTCTAGATCTTCATCGGCGATGGTCTTCATGTCGATGGTAAAATTACCAGCTTCGATCATATTTTCTTTAACTGAAAGTGAACCGTTGGCTATATCTACCGTTCCGTGGTGGCTTCCTGTAGGTTTTTCACCTTTCCATTTAATGGTTGAAGCAGTCGTGTCAACTGTGTATTTTACAGCTTCTTGAGTAGTTTCGGCAACTTCTTTTGCTTCAGATGTTTTTGCTTCTTTTTTTCCGTCGTTACAAGAAACAGCTCCTATTGCAATAAAAACTGCTAGTGTACTATTGATGATGGTTTTTTTCATGGTTTATTATGTGTTTAGTTTCTTTTTGCAAAAATAGCAGTTACGTATTTTATTATTCTTAAAATACTATTAAAATAAACTCTTGACATTTTGTCATTTCATATTAAATGGCAGTACTTTTGCACCTTTCAGAAAAAACAAAAATAAACTCATTCATGAGCAAGAAAGATAAAACCAAAAAGGAGAAAGTTGCCGAAAATGATGTGGCAACGAAAGAGCAGGAGCAACAAGAGGTTGTAGATACTGCCGAAAATGAAATAACTGAAGAAAATGAGCTAGCAAAATTACAGGAAGCGCTAGAAAAAGAAAAAGAACGCAACTTACGTTTGTTTGCTGAGTTTGAAAATTATAAAAGAAGAACTGGGCGTGAGCGTGTTGAGTTGTTTAAAACTGCAGGACAGGATGTCATAACATCATTACTACCAGTAATGGATGATTTTGACCGTGCATTGAAAGAGATTGAAAAAACGGAAGATAAAAACCTTTTAAAAGGGGTGGAATTAATTCAGAATAAATTGAAAGAAACCCTTCGGGCTAAAGGATTAGAACCTATAGAAACGAGTCAAGGAGAAACTTTTGATGCTGAAATTCATGAGGCGGTAACACAAATTCCCGCTCCATCGGACGATTTAAAAGGAAAAATAATAGATGTAATTGAAAAGGGATATACTTTGGGTGAAAAGATCATCCGGTTCCCAAAAGTTGTGATAGGCCAATAATTGTATGAAGGAAGATTATTACGAAATACTCGGTTTAAGTAAAAACGCTACGGCGGCAGAAATTAAAAAAGCATATCGAAAGAGAGCTATTAAGTATCACCCAGATAAAAACCCTGGTGATGCTGAGGCTGAAGAGCTATTTAAAAAATCTGCTGAAGCATATGAGGTTTTAAGTAACCCCGATAAAAAAGCGAAGTACGACCAATTTGGTCATCAAGCCTTTGATGGTTCTGGTGGTTTTGGTGGCGGAGGTATGAATATGGACGATATCTTCAGTCAGTTTGGTGACATCTTCGGTGGCGGAGGCTTTGGAGGCTTTGGTGGTTTTGGCGGCGGGGGTCGCAGAACTGTAAAAGGAAGCAATCTTCGTATTCGTGTACAGCTTACCCTCGAGGAAATTGCAAACGGGGTAGAAAAGAAAATTAAAGTAAAACGCAAAAAAGTTGCCCAAGGAACTACTTATAAAACGTGTACTACGTGTAATGGCTCGGGACAAATGACTCGTATTCAGAATACCATTTTAGGGCGTATGCAAACAGCTACGACGTGTAGTTCTTGTGGAGGTAGTGGCCAAATTGTAGATAGTAAACCTACCAATGCAGATGCACACGGTATGCTAGCTACAGAAGAGACTGTTTCTATAAAAATACCAGCGGGAGTAGTAGACGGTATGCAGCTAAAAGTTTCGGGTAAAGGAAACGATGCGCCAGGTAATGGAATAGCTGGAGATCTTTTAGTAGCAATTGAAGAAAAAGACCACCCAACCTTACAGCGGGAAGGTGATAATCTTCACTATGATCTATACGTCAGTATCCCAGATGCAACACTTGGTGCTTCAAAAGAAATTGATACCGTTACAGGAAAAGTGCGGATAAAGGTAGAGCCTGGAGTGCAAAGTGGAAAAATATTAAGACTTCGTAACAAAGGAATACCAAGTATTAATGGATACGGTTCTGGAGATTTATTAGTCCATGTTAATGTATGGACACCAAAAACATTGAGTAAAGAACAACGTGCTTTTTTCGAGAAAATGACTGACGATGAGCACTTTCAACCCAAGCCTGAAAAAGAGGATAAATCATTTTTTGAAAAGGTAAAAGACATGTTTTCTTAAATAAACGTTAATTAAATAATTTTTACCTATATTTGATTCATCGCTACACTTTGTGGCGATAATTTTTCTTTTTCATAGCAATTTTTTTCCCACCCTTTATTTATAGAGGGTGGGTTTTGTTTTTTTAGACAATGCATACTCATAGCTCTTGTTTACCTTAATAATTGAGCGATGAAAACTGTAACAATCTTTAGTTTTTTTGCACTAACAAATTAAATTACCTGAATACTATTTGCCTTCAGGGGCATTTCAATATCTTTACGAAATCGATAGTAAAAATTATGGAAAAACTTTTAGTAGCAAACAATGTTTCTAAAACATTTGGCAAGTATAAAGCAATCAACAATATTTCAGTTGAGGTACCCAAAGGCAGTGTTTTTGGTCTCTTAGGTCCTAATGGAGCGGGGAAAACAACTTTTATACGTGTTATCAATCAAATTACCATGCCAGATACGGGTGAGGTAATTTTAGATGGAGAAAAACTACAGCCACACCACATACAATATATAGGTTATCTACCTGAAGAACGAGGCTTGTACAAATCTATGAAAGTAGGGGAACAGGCATTGTATTTAGCACAATTAAAAGGTTTGAGCAAGACCGAAGCTAAAGAGCGGTTAAAATATTGGTTTGATCGACTGGAAATTGGCGATTGGTGGAACAAAAAAATACAGGAACTATCTAAAGGGATGGCACAAAAAATACAATTTGTTGTTACCGTGATGCACAATCCAAAATTGTTAATTTTTGATGAACCTTTTAGTGGTTTTGACCCTATAAACGCTAACTTAATAAAAGATGAAATATTAAAATTGCGCGATGATGGAGCAACGATTATTTTTTCAACACATCGTATGGAGTCAGTTGAAGAAATGTGCGACCATATTGCTCTTATTAATAAAGGTAATAAAATCTTGGACGGTAAGTTGATAGATATTAAACGGGAATATAAATCGAATACCTATGAAGTTGGTATTCAAGCTGAATATCCAGATGTGGTTACAGCCGATTTAAAAGAAAAATTCACCTTGTTTCCTGCTACTTTTAAAAGTATTAATAACGAATTACAGTATAAAATTCAGATTCCTGAAACTCACACTGCAAACGATTTAATCACGTATTTAACCGGAAAAGGGGAGCTTACCCACTTTGTGGAAGTAATTCCTTCTGCGAATGATATTTTTATAGAAACTGTACGTAACAACTAATCAATATGAACCATCTTTTACTAATTCTAAAAAGAGAATATTTAAATAAAGTACGTAACAAGTCATTTATCATCATGACTTTTTTAAGTCCATTAATATTGGTAGGTATTTTTACTTTGGTAGCCTATTTATCAAATGTTAATAGCGATAGCGTACGAACTATCACAATTCTGGATGAAAGTCAATTGTTTGTAGATCAATTTGAAGATACCAATTCTATTCATTACAAAGCATTGAGTGATATTTCGGCAGAAGAAGCCAAAAAACTTTCTCAAGAATCGGAATATTACGGGTTTTTGTACATTCCGAAGACACAGACCATTGATGAGCTTGCCAATAAAATAACTTTTTATTCTGAAGATTCTCCGTCCTTGACTATTATGGACGATATTCAAGATGCGATTGAAGAAAAGGTAAACACAGAAAAACTACAAGAAGCAGGAATCGATTCAAAAAAAATAGAAGAGCTTCGTATAAAAATAAATACAAATTTAGAAACCTATGCTGGGCAAGAAACCTCAAAACTAGGATCGGGTCTTAAGTTAATATTTGGTGGAGCTGCAGGGTATCTATTATTTATGTTTATCATTATTTACGGAAACATGATTATGCGCAGTGTTATAGAGGAGAAGACCAGTAGAATTATTGAGGTGATTATTTCTTCAGTAAAACCTATGAAACTGTTATTGGGTAAGATTTTTGGTACAACTTTGGCCGGAATCACACAATTTGTAGCCTGGATGCTATTAATAGGTGTATTTAGCTTTGTACTTACGTCAGTTTTGGGTATAGATCCTTCAGCAGTACAGACTCCTCAGCAACAAATGCTAGAAGCCAATGGTAGCGGTGTGGAGCAGATAGCGATGGAAGTTATCCACGAAATTAACTCCTTGCCAATAGCCAATTTAATTATCATGTTTATATTGTTTTTTATTGGCGGTTATTTGCTGTATGCTTCTTTATATGCAGCTATTGGAGCTGCTGTAGATAGCGAAACCGATACGCAGCAATTTATGATGCCCATTTTAATGCCATTAATTTTGGCTGTTTATGTAGGCTTCTTTACTGTAATTGATAATCCGCATGGTACTGTTTCTCAGGTATTTTCTTTTATACCTTTTACTTCCCCTGTAGTAATGCTCATGCGTATTCCATTTGGAGTGCCTATTTGGCAACAAATTGTATCAGTAGTTATTTTATTTGCTACATTTATGGGTACGGTTTGGTTTGCTTCAAAAATATACCGAGTAGGTATTCTAATGTACGGAAAAAAGGCAAGCTACAAGGAGATTATAAAGTGGCTTAAATACTAAAAATGATTCAGCAGGAAAAAGTTTCTGAAAAAATAGAAGATGTTGTAACGAACGATATTTGGGGAAGTATAAAAGATTTCCTCCAATTGGGTTTTCATTTTGGTGAAGGAGAGAAACAAGTTAACATATCAATTGGCTTGTTGTTATTGGTTATCGTATCATTTTTTATCGCAAGCTTTATTTTAAAATGGGTTCGTAAGCTCTATACTCGAAGATTGGAAGAAGCCGATAAACTCAAGTTTGTCAGTGTTTTTAAATTTATAAAATATGTAACCTACATTGTTGTTGTTGCAATTGTTTTAAGTGTTGCCGGATTTAATATTACTCCATTTTTAGCGGCATCTGCAGCCTTATTAGTTGGGCTAGGATTAGCGCTTCAAGACCTTTTTAAAGATGTAATAGGGGGTATTTTCATTATTCTGGACAAATCGCTTTTGGTGGGTGATATTATTGAATTGAACAGTAAAGTTGGTAGAGTAATAGATATAAAGCTGCGAACCACCCGCGCCATTACACGTGATGATAAGATTATTATCATTCCCAACCATAAATTTATTACCGATACCCTATACAATTACACACAAAATCATCGTACTACAAGAGAGTGTGTTAAGGTAGGAGTTGCCTACGGAAGTGACACAAATTTGGTTAAAGATTTACTTTTGCAAAGTGCCGAAAAACAAAAAGGAGTGTTAAAAAGTCCTAAACCTTTCGTATTATTTGAGGATTTTGGAGATTCAGCACTTATATTTAGTATCTACTTTTATATCGGTGACAGTTTTGTCGATCCTCGTATAAAAAGTGAGATGCGTTTTCGTATAGACCAACTGTTTAGAGAAAACCAAATTACCATCCCGTTCCCGCAGCGAGATGTACACTTATTTCAAACTAAAAAATTGTAAACATTTTGAAAAACAAAAATAACGACGGTTTAAAGAAAGTCTTTACCTTATTTCTTATCCTTATGTGTAGTACTTTATTTGCACAAACCACCGATCTTGCCAGGGTTGAATATTTAAACATTCCTTTTTCTAAATCTGATAACTCCATACAAAGGTATCGAGCCCTTGTTCAAGCGCCTATTCCTCTAGATAAGGAGAATAATAGCATTTTTGTAATTAGTTTGGAGTATCGCTATATCGATTTTTCCATTAAAGATACTGAGGACCAAATTGCTTTTGGTGATAATTTAGTTGATTCCTCCCAAGATATGAGACTCAATTTAGGTTATACATGGAAATACAACAAAGATTGGCGTTTTGGCGCTAGAGTAGGTGCAAGGATTAATTCTACGTTGGAAAATAGCATAGAAAGTGACGATGTTGTGTACGAAGGTGGTATTTATGCCATTTTAGATAAAAAGGATGACACCACTGTCACCAAGCCATACCGTCTTATTTTAGGGCTTACCTATTCAACTACTCCTGGGCGTAATTATCCCTTACCACTCATAAATTACTTTAGAGAATTTCGTCCCAACTGGACTTTCACTCTTGGAGTACCGAAAACCAATGTTCGTCATTATTTAAATGACAGTCATAAAGATGCGATACAAGCTTTTGCCACCTTGGACAATATTTATGCTAACCTTCAGAATAACTTCGTTCCCATGTCAAGCCAAAATCCAAATAATAAGCAAGTGGAGAACATAGAGCATACTATCGGACTTTTAGGATTGGGTTATGAACATTTCTTTACTGAACATTTGCTTTTTTATGGATATGCCGCACATTCTGTTTATAATAATTTTAGGATGGAAAATAATGATGGTGATAAAATCTATGAAATTAATTCTACAAACACCCCTTATTTTCGAGCTGGGTTTAAATTTAAATACTAATAACCAATGCCAAAAATTTTAATAATTGAAGACGAAGCTTCTATACGCCGTGTTTTGGTAAAAATTCTTACCGAAGAAAACGACACCTACGAAGTTACCGAGGCCGAAGATGGTCTCGAAGGAACCGAACTTATTAAAGACAAAGATTTCGACCTTGTTCTTTGTGATATTAAAATGCCAAAAATGGATGGGGTAGAAGTGTTAGAGTCTATAAAAAAAGTAAAGCCAGAAACACCTATTGTCATGATTTCCGGTCATGGAGATATTGATACCGCTGTAAATACCATGCGAATGGGTGCGTTTGACTATATTTCAAAGCCGCCAGATTTAAACCGGTTGCTAAATACTGTCCGTATTGCTTTAGACCGAAAAGAATTGGTGGTGGAAAATACCCGCTTGAAGAAAAAGGTAGGTAAGAACTATCAGATGATAGGAGAATCTGAAGAAATTCTTCACATTAAAGAAATGATTGAAAAAGTGGCCCCAACTGAAGCTAGAGTATTAATAACGGGACCTAATGGAACGGGTAAAGAATTAGTGGCTCATTGGTTACATCAAAAAAGTGATCGTAACAAAGGTCCAATGATCGAGGTAAATTGCGCCGCTATACCAAGTGAGCTAATTGAAAGCGAACTGTTTGGTCACGTAAAAGGAGCTTTTACAAACGCTAATAAAGATCGAGCGGGAAAATTTGAAGCTGCAAATAAAGGAACTATTTTTTTAGATGAGGTAGGCGATATGAGCTTATCTGCGCAGGCAAAAGTATTGCGTGCTCTTCAGGAAAACAAAGTACAACGTGTAGGTAGCGATAAAGACATAAAAGTAAATGTACGTATTGTTGCCGCTACCAATAAAGACTTAAAAAAGGAAATTGAAGAAGGAAACTTCCGGGAAGATCTATACCATAGATTGGCCGTTATTTTAATTAAAGTTCCACCATTAAACGAGCGCCGAGACGACATTCCATTATTGGTAGATTATTTCAGCAAAAAAATAGCCGATGAACACGGAACGGCAAATAAAAATTTCTCTGAGAAAGCTTTAAAAAAATTAAAAGAATACGACTGGACAGGGAATATCCGCGAACTTCGAAATGTAGTAGAGCGATTGATAATATTGGGAGGAACTGAAGTAAGTGAAAAAGATGTAAAACTATTTGCAACCAAATAAAACATTATGAAAGCATTTAATATTTCAGATTATAAAGTTTCTAAGAAAGTAAACATTAAAGAAACATCAACAAAAGTTGATTTAGATGCTACCAAAGATGAAGTAAAAGATGCTTTAAAAACTACCCGAAAAGATTTGGCGAAGTTTCAAGATACTATGTATGCCCATGGTAAATACGCTGCATTAATTTGTTTACAGGGAATGGACACGGCCGGAAAAGATAGCTTGATTCGTGAAGTTTTTGAAGAGTTTAACAGCCGTGGCGTGGTAGTTCACAGTTTTAAAACTCCCTCTACCAATGAATTAAAACACGATTACCTTTGGCGGCATTACATAGCCTTGCCACAACGTGGAAAATTCGGAGTTTTTAACCGTACCCATTATGAAAATGTATTGGTAACTCGAGTACATCCCGAGTATATTTTAAATGAAAATTTGCCCGATATTACTAAAGTTTCAGATATAGATGAAACCTTTTGGCAACAACGTTTCGAGCAAATAAATGCATTCGAAAAAACACTTTCCGAAAACGGAACCATAGTTTTCAAATTCTTTTTAAACATCAGTAAAAATGAACAAAAACACCGCTTACTAAGACGATTGAACAAAAAAGAGAAAAACTGGAAGTTCTCGCCTGGTGATTTAAAAGAACGCAAACTTTGGGACAAGTATATGAACTGTTACCAAGAGCTATTAAACAACACTTCTACCGATTATGCCCCTTGGTATATTATTCCAGCTGATAGTAAACCTTCTGCTCGTTATTTAGTCTCAAAGATACTCTATGAAACCATGATTAACTTTAAAGACATTAAGGAGCCCGAATTAGCTCCCGAAATCGAAGCAAAGATTTCAGAATATAAAGAGCAACTAAAAAATGAATAGTAAGCACAAATTACAATGAAAATAAGTTTGTTGCGTTATTCAAACTGAAAATAGATTTTATATGAATAAATTAGCTACCCTACTCCTTACCGCTTTATTTTTTTCTCAATCCTACGCCCAAAAAGTCAATACTGAAGATTCACTTACCATTCGTAATATTTACGACATGGCTTTGTTAAATGGAAAAAGTTATGATTGGTTGGATCACCTTTCAAACGAAATTGGCGGCAGACTTTCGGGTTCATTAGAAGCCCAAGAAGCTGTAGAGTATACTGAAGAAGAATTAAATAAATTAGGTCTTGATAAGGTTTGGTTACAACCTGTCATGGTGCCAAAGTGGACGCGTGGAACTAAAGAATACGCTTACATTGAAACCGCTCCTGGACTTTCCACTACGACCGATATTTGTGCATTAGGAGGTTCTGTAGCTACACCAGCATTAGGTTTAAAAGCTGAAGTGATTGAAGTACAAGGCTTAGAAGATTTGAAAAATTACGGACGCGAACAAATAGAGGGTAAAATTGTTTTTTACAACCGGCCTATGCAAGCTAATTTAATTAACACTTTTGAAGCATACGGCGGTTGTGTAGATCAACGCTATGCCGGCGCTATGGAAGCTGCCAAATATGGTGCCGTTGGTATTGTAGTCCGTTCTATGAATTTGCGTAAAGACGATTTACCTCATACAGGCACCATGAGTTATGGAGATACGCCTGCCAATCAAAGAATTCCTGCTTGTGCCATTAGTACCAATGGAGCCGATTATTTAAGCAGGGCATTGGGAATAAAACCAGACCTTAAGTTTTATTTCAAACAAAATTGTAGAACGTTTGATGATGTTCAGTCGTATAACGTAATTGGAGAAATTACCGGAACAACGTATCCAAATAAATATATTGTTGTGGGCGGTCATTTGGATTCTTGGGACTTAGGTGACGGATCTCACGACGATGGTGCAGGCTGCGTGCAGTCTATGGAAGTATTGCGGTTATTTAAAGAAATAAACTACAAACCAAAGCACAGTGTTCGGGTAGTATTATTTATGAATGAAGAAAACGGACTTCGCGGCGGAAAGAAATATGCTGAACAAGCAAGACTGAAAAATGAACAACATATTTTTGCATTAGAAAGCGATGCCGGCGGATTTACCCCAAGAGGTTTTTCATTCGATACCGATGCGGCAAACTTTGCACAAATTGAAAGCTGGAAACCATTATTTCAACCCTATTTAATCCATTCTTTCACAAAAGGTGGAAGTGGAGCAGATATTGGCCCTTTAAAAGATGAAAACATCGTTTTGGCAGGATTACGTCCCGATTCACAACGCTATTTTGACCATCACCACGCCGCTAATGATACCTTCGATGCCATTAACAAACGCGAACTCGAATTAGGTGGTGCGACCATGGCAAGTTTGGTATACCTTATCGATAAATACGGAACCAAAACTGAAATGAGCAACGTTAAAAACTAAACAATGAGTTTTTTGACAGCCGAATGGAGACGATTAGCATTCGCTAATTATGAAGTAGACCCTAAATCTCTTCAAAAATATCTTCCTGCTCATACCGAATTAGACACATTTAACGGTACATATTACGCAAGTTTGGTGGGTTTTCTGTTTAAAAATGTAAAGCTTCTAGGTACAAAAGTACCTTATCATGTAAATTTTGAGGAAGTAAACTTGCGTTTTTACGTGCGATACAAATCTGAAACTGGCTGGAAGCGTGGCGTTGTATTTGTGAAAGAAATTGTACCAAAACGAGCTGTAACCTTTATAGCGAATGCGTTCTACAATGAACGGTATGAAACACAAAAAATGAGTCATATTTGGAAAAACAGTAATGATAGTCTCATTACGGAATACCATTGGCTACAAAAAGGGAAAGAGCAGTTTTTCAAATTAGAAACTGAATTAAATCCTCATGTGATTCTTTTAAATTCTAAAGATGAATTTATCACAGAACATTATTGGGGCTATGGTAAGAAAACGACCTCAAAAACTACCGAATATGAAGTTAGACATCCTAAATGGGAAGTTTACGATGTGAAAAATTATGATGTTCAAGTAGATTTTGCTGCCAATTACGGGGCTGATTTTGAGTTTTTAAACATAGCTACACCAACTTCAGTTATGTTAGCTGAAGGCTCACTTATTAGTATCGAAGGAAAAAATATCATCAAGTAGTTACCACCAAACCACAAAGAATTTTTCAAGTATCCCTTTTTGTTTTTTATATACCAACGGAGATTTTTTATTGGTCACCAAACTTGCTATTTTTTCTTTTGTTTCAGAAAAAGAAAACCATTCGGTTAAACTTTCTGGCGGGAGTAACCACTGTTTTTTATCAGGGATTGCAAATTGAGCATCATTAGACTTTTCAGTGTCAAATTTTGAAAACGATATGTAGGTTCCCACCACACATTCTTGATATTGTCTTGGAAGTTTTTCTTTATCGAAGTCCTTCGGGAGAAATAAAAATGACTTAATACATATTTGCTGTTCAATAGTAGCAATGTCAAGATGTAAGTCTTTTAAAAAGTCAGCAGTTTCAGGTTTATACAGCAAAGGGAATTGTTTTTCTTTTACTTTATCCAGCTTTTCTTGTAAAGTATCTTTTCGATTGGGGCCAATCCATTTGGCTTCAGGAACAGCACCTAAACTATCGTCAAACAGGTAAAATTTACAAGCTAATTCAATATGAAGTGTTTTCTGTGTTTCCGTGTCATAAATCAAGTAATCCAACTCACCTAGAGTTTGTGTTTCACCTTGTATTTGAATGTTGGCAGTGAGTAATTTATATCGTTTAGCATGTTTCAGTACATACTCGAAACAAGCCTCTGCCTGTTTGCCCAGCATTAGATTTGAAGTAAATTGAAACTGTGAGGTATCAATCCCTTCTTCCGAAAAAGAAAAGAAAGAAAAAGGAAAAGTGCCAGAAACAGCTTTAAGGTCTGGCGCTTTTATAAAATAATCTAATGTATTTTTTATTAAAATAGCTTTTTTGTTATATGGAATGTTTAAAGTTTTTCGGTGCCTGAGTGCCCCGACAGTAGGAGGGGTGTATCGAAGGCCCATTATCCCTTTACAGCACTTTCATATTTCTCAATCCATTCATCAACAGTCATTTTTCCAATTAACTCAGCCATTAAATCAAAAGGGATTTTCTTCGGGTTTTTAAAGCGAATACAGCTTTTTCCCATATCCAGTTTATTAGAAGCATGCTTGGGCCATTCATTCGTAAACCAGTTCAGTAATTCTGGGTCACTGTAAATTCCAGAATGATAAAGCGCGATATGGTTTTTTTGAGAAGCCAAATTTATAAAAGGCAACGGCTGTTTAGGGTCGCAATGATAGCCATCAGGATAGCGGGAATGAGGAACAACATATCCTAACATTCCGTAGGTTATTTGTTCATCAAATCCTTTAGGAAGGTTTTCTAAAATGATGTTTCTAAATTTCGAAATAACTTCTTTTCGGTCTTCGGGTAATTCGGCGATGTATTGCTGGGGTGTTTCGGCCTTAGATTGCATGGTTGTTATTTTTAAGTTTAAAATTACTGAATTTCTTATTGATAACCCGCAGCCTGTAGTTTAAAAAGTTCGGCATATAATTTTGGGTCGTTCATGAGTTCTTCGTGAGTTCCTATTTCTAAAACTTTACCATCTTGTAAAACAAGAATGCGATTAGCCATTCGTACCGTGCTAAAGCGATGTGAAATTATAATACTGGTTTTTCCTTCTGTTAAGCCAATAAAACGCTCAAAAACATCAAATTCAGATTGTGCGTCTAAAGCCGAGGTAGGTTCGTCGAGAATCATGATGTCGGCATCTTTCATATAAGCACGAGCCAAAGCTACTTTTTGCCATTGCCCACCACTAAGCTCTTGTCCTTTTGCAAAACGTCGTCCTAATTGCTGTTCTAGTCCTTTTTTCATGACAGAAACAACTTGATTGGCAAGACTTTTAGAAGCAGCATATGCTATCATCTCATCATTCTCAATTTCTGTAATATTACCCACAGCGATATTTTCCCGTAAACTGAATTCATATTGAAAGAAATCTTGAAAAATAACTCCAAAACGCTTTCGGTACGCTTCCATGTGAAAGCTTTTTATGTTGATGCCGTCCAGCAAGATCTCCCCTTTTGTGGGTTCGTAAAAACGAAGTATTAATTTTATAAGCGTAGTTTTTCCCGCTCCATTTTGGCCTACAAAACCCATTTTTTCACCCGCTTTTAGTTTGAAGTTAATCCCTTTTAAAACAGTTTCTTCTTGTCCTGGATAAGAAAAATGAACATCTTTAAACTCAAACCCTTCTTTTATTTTTTTCGGGATAGGTACCGTTTCAGTATTTCCTTCGGCTACGTTTATATCAATAAAATCAAAATAATCTTGAAGATATAAAGCGCTTTCAGAAATACGCGTAAAACGCGTGAAGAAGCCTTGTAAGTTATTCCGAAGTCTGTTAAACGAACCCGAAAGAAACGTAAGCTCCCCTAAACTTATAACGCCCGTCAATACCCGGAAAATTATAAATACATAAGCTCCATAGTACGAAATAGTCCCTAAAAGATTAAAAATAGAACCGTAAATGGATTGCTTTATCGAGAGGTTTTTATTGAGCTTATAATAATCATCTGATAATTTTTTAAAGCGTGTTGCAATAAAATCGGTCAATCCAAATAGTTTTATTTCTTTCGCCGTTTGGTTGTTAGCGCCAATGTAGCGTAAATAATCAAGTTCTCTTCGTTCACTTGTCCAGCTTCTGGCAAGTGAATAGCGATGTGAGCTGTATTTTATTTCATTAATAAAAGAGGGAATAATACTGAAGAATAAAATTACAATTAGAATGGGTTCAAAATAAATAAGTCCAGCAATTAAAGAAATCATCGAAATAATAGTTTCCCCTTGGCTTAGCGCATTACTCATAAGGTTTACACGGCTGCTAGTTTGGGTACGCGCGCGCTCTAGTTTGTCATAAAACTCAGGATCTTCCAGTTGCTCCATAGTAAGTTCGTTAGTCTTTCTAATTATTTTTTCAGAAGATTTATTCGAATAAAGATCACCTAACAAGCCATCGGTTAGATTGATTAGCCTCCCGAAAAGATCAGACAGGACAGCAACTGCAAACTCAATGCCTACATATTGCCAAAGCAGTGTGAAATCTTTGTCTTCTAACGAAACTTGAAGTATAATTTCATCGATAATTAATTTTCCCACCCAAAGTATTACTACAGGTGTAAAAGCATTTAAGAGCCGACTTATCGTATTTACTAAAAATAGACTGTGGCTGGCATTCCATATTTCCTTAAAAAACCGAGGGATGGAACGCAATGTTCTAAAAGAATCTTTAACGCTGGTTTTTTCTTTTTCAGTAATCGATTTTAACGGTTTCCTAGGCAAAATAATTTTATTTGATTACTAAGATATATTAAATAAAGCAACCCTTATCTTTGCTCAAAAATTTTTCTCAGTTTGTTACAACAATATACCAAAGAATTTAAATACAATATTCGTCTCGCTACGCCTGTAATATTAGGTATGTTAGGGCATACAGTGGTGGCTTTAGTTGATAATATCATGGTTGGGCAATTGGGAACTGCAGAGCTGGCCGCAGTATCCTTAGGGAACAGTTTTATGTTTGTAGCTATGTCTATTGGTATTGGTTTTTCAACGGCAATTACACCTTTAGTTGCTGAAGCCGATAGCGAGAATAATTTCGAGGCTGGTAAATCTTCCTTTAAGCATGGTCTGTTTTTATGTTCCGTATTAGCACTAGCTATGTTTTTGGTTTTGTTATTGGCCAAACCCTTGATGTATGTAATGAATCAACCTGAAGAGGTTGTAGAACTTGCTATGCCGTACCTTAATTTAGTGGCGATATCCATTATACCATTGATAATTTTTCAGGCTTTTAAGCAGTTTAGTGATGGGTTGTCGATGACGCGATATCCCATGTATGCAACAGTTGTAGCGAATCTAGTAAATGTACTATTAAATTATATTTTCATCTTTGGAAAGCTAGGAATGCCAGAAATGGGCGTTGTAGGTGCCGCTATTGGTACGTTGGCTTCTCGTGTGATTATGGTTATATATTTATGGTATATGTTGTCACAACATCATAAGTCTAGAGATTTTGTGTTGAATATTAAGCTGTTTACACTTTCAAAGGCGATGTTGAGAAAAGTGTTTAACTTAGGAAGTCTCTCTTCTATGCAAATGTTTTTTGAAGTAGCTATTTTCACTTCCGCAATATGGCTTTCAGGTATTTTAGGCAAAAACCCGCAAGCTTCCAATCAAATTGCCTTAAACCTGTCGTCTATGACCTTTATGGTGGCAACAGGGTTTAGTGTGGCAGCTATGATTCGAGTAGGAAACCAAAAAGGATTAAAACGGTTTTTAGAACTGCGTCGGATTACGTTTTCTATTTTTCTGCTTTCTACCATATTAGCAGTCGTATTTGCTATATTTTTCATGATTTTTAATACAGCTTTACCAAAACTGTATTTAGATTACGACAATGTAGCCGAATTTGCCGATAATTATGAAGTGGTTTCAATCGCTGCCAAGCTGTTGTTAATTGCAGCTGTGTTCCAAATTTCCGATACAGTACAAGTGGTAGCTTTGGGAGCGTTACGTGGAATGCAAGACGTAAAAATCCCTACGTTAATCACTTTTGTTGCCTATTGGTTAATTGGGTTTCCCATTATGTACTACCTAAGTACGTATACTGAATATGGTAGCTCAGGAATTTGGTTTGGACTCTTGGCAGGTCTTACCGTTTCAGGCATATTGTTATTCATAAGATTTAATTACCTTTCAAAAAAATTAATAGCAAGTAAAGCTGAAGCAGAACTTGCCTAGTTTTATAAATATACCAATATGACATTACCCAAATATATTTTAGGCGATAACACAGATTATCCCACCGCTATTTTTGTAATCCATACAGAGTTTCCTCGTTTCATTATCAACTTGGAAGACGATGAAGTTGAGTGGTTAGAAGAATTTGACAATCACGACCAAAAAGAACTGGAGTCTGAAACTGAAAATTACATAAAAGAAGCAACCGAATTTTACGATCGCGAAGTAGCCCGTTACGAAAATGATTGAGGAATTACTTAAATATGACACAGAGCTTTTCCTGTTTCTGAACAAACTGGGAAACACATCCTGGGATGGCTTCTGGCTGATTGTTACCGAAAAATGGTCATCCATTCCTATTTATGCGTTTCTATTATACCTTGTATATAAACACTATGGCTTAAAAGGCACTTTGGTTGTGTTGATAAGCGTAGCTTTAATGATTACGGCAACCGACCAATTGGCCAATTTATTTAAATATGGAATAAAACGTCCCCGTCCGTGTCAAGTAGAGACCTTGCGCGAAACTATGCGCTATGTAGCAGTACGATGCGGTCGCTATGGATATTTTTCTGCGCACGCTGCTAGTTCGATGGCCGCAGCTGTATTTTTAAGCTTATTATTAAAAAAATGGTATCGATATCTGCCCTTTCTTTTATTATTCTGGGCTGCCGTAGTTGCATACAGCCGTGTTTATTTAGGTGTTCATTATCCTTTGGACATAGTAACCGGAATGTTTTTTGGGAGCTTGATAGGACTGTTATTCTATAAAATACAGCGTTGGGGACAACGAAGGTTTGTGAAATAATAAATGGCGTGGAGAATTTAACTCCGAGTTTTAACCCTTCCGACCCTTCGGTCACCTTCCCTTGTCAAGGGAAGGAATAAGAATAGCTAACTAATATATTTTGTTAAGTGAATAATCCAGAATGGAAAAATAAAAGCTGAAACGTAGGTCACTGAGTGAATAGTTAAGAATGCAATTCTTAACTATTTATACCGAAGTGTCGAAGTGTCGAAGTCCTACTTCTTCACCAAATACAAATCTCTATACAATCTATCACGGTGCGTACGACTGCCTGGAGCATTAGGATTCATATCGTAACGTGTGACTTTTTCAATAGAATAATCCTTAAACTTTTTTCTGAAAAAATCCTTATCTGGTTCTGCCACGAGCACGCCAAAAGTAGTTTCAGAAGGTATTTTAAAACGCTCGTCTTTTTTTAGTACTTCAATAGGCTGTCCGTATTCCCAAATCATTTCAGGAGTAAAGTACGTGAGTTCGTATACGTTTAAATTGGTTTTCTGTTGCCAATCATTCAATTTTGCCAAACTTTTATATTCTGGGTTAATCGTTATGGTTTTTGCGAGTGGCATTCCAAAACAGATAATGGACGCGATAAAAGCAATGGTTAAATAGAAAACCGGTTTTATTTTCTTCTGAAGTAATTTCTTAATTATAAAAAATCCGATTCCAAATAAAACAATGGAAAGTACGATGTACCAACCCCAATTTCCAGAGAGCGCTTCCGAACCTAAAAATAAATAACCACCAATAGGAAAAACAAGGCCGATGGTTGCAATCAATCCGAAGTTAAAATACACAGGAATCGTTTCTCGTTTATCTTTTATTTTAGAAAACCTTCGGAAGAGATATTCAATATAAAACCCTGTATTCAAAGCCAATGGAATCAGAACTGGAAGTAAATAGCGTGATTTCTTTTCGGGGATAATAGAAAGCAATACAACCGAAATTATCGTCCATAAAAAAGTAAATAAATACGCCTTTTTATTGAATACCCGGTTTTTTAAATAAGGGTAAAGCAACCCAACAAATGCGGGAATTGTCCATACACCACTTTGTGTAAAAAAGCTCCAATAATAATAAAACGGTCGAACGTTATAGCTGGTCCAATTCGAGGTTTCTTTTTTAGTAATGGCGGCGACATCTTGCGTATCGAAAGTATAGGTATACCAATGCCACCAACCTGAAACAAGTAGTGCGACTACTAAAAAGACAAGCAACGGCAGTATTCTAGATTTAAAATTCTGGAATTTGTGAACAATTCCGAAGGCAATTAAAAAGGGTAATAACAGTGCATAAAAAGAAACCGGTCCTTTACTCATAAACGAAAACCCAAAAAAGAGGGCAGCGATTAACGCGTGTTGGTATTTTTTTTCTTCCGAAGTAAAAAAGAGGTATAATTGGTAAATACATACCATCATAAACCCGTGGGTGAAAATATCCCACTGGCCATTTCGCCCGGCAAAGACAATGTAAAAAGAGGTCGCCATAATCAAGGATGATATAAAAGCGTATGTCCTGCTACGGGTAAATTTTAAAGCTAGTTTATAAGAAAATACAATTAAAACAACCGTAATCAAAGCAGCTGGAAGCCGAAGAGCGGTCAAGCTTTTTAATCCAAAAGTAGCTGCTGATAATGCTGTAAGCCAAGTGGGCAAGGGTGGTTTTTGGTATCGTGGTTCACCGTTTAAGGTAGTAAGTAACCAATTGCCGTCGTGTAACATTTCACGGGCGGTTGTGAAATTTCGGGCTTCCATAATGTTCACGAAAATAGCATCGAGATTTACAAAGAATATTGCAATGCAAACGAGTATTAGTATCGTGATATGTATTTTTTTAACCTTCAAATCGATGTTGTTTTTTCCAGATAAATATATTTCGAATGTAAATTACCAATCCAGCAATATGACCAATAAACAATACGGGGTCTTCTCTAAAAATCGCATAAGTTAAAATTAGTGAAGCCCCGATCACGCTCATACGCCAAAATCCGACAGGCAATTGGGAGGTTTTGGTTTTTTCAGAATAGATCCATTGATAGATAAACCGCAATGTGAAAATTAATTGCGAAAATATTCCCAATAGCAATAACCAAAGTGGGATGTCTTCGTTGTTGAATAACTGATTAATATCGTATTCACCATTATTATATGCATAAATCACAATAAAAATTGGGAAGGCGAGTAAAAACAATTGAAACCACTTAGGTGATTTTTGCCATTCGCCTTGTAAATGAAGGTTTCGTATGTAAATAAAATACGTGAGTGATTGTCCTAACATAATGGCAAAGTCGTCGCGTAAATAGCCGTAGACGAAAAGTAAAAAGGAGGCCAGTAAACTCAATTTCCAGAATAGGGAAGGGGTAATGACGCGTTTACTTTTTTCTGAAAGAATCCATTGCACCAACAACCGACCCGAAAAAAGAGCTTGTGCTAAAAAGCCAATGCCATAAATAAGCCAATTGCTCATCCTTTGCTCTTTACTTGGTAATTAATGTATTTTTTCTTCATCCATAAATAGGCAAAACAATCCATTAAAGGACCAATAAGTCGGTTCCAAACCCCAAACTTGGCTGTTCCTGCCATTCTAGGGAAATGTTGTACGGGGATTTGTATAATTTTTCCGTTTTGCAATAGAATCATAGCCGGTAAAAAACGATGTAACCCTTCGAACATAGGGATGCGTTTTGCATAATCACTTTTAATTACTTTAAGCGGGCAACCGGTATCGTCCATCCCATCGTGAGTAAAGGTACGCCGAATGCCGTTTGCAATTTTAGAAGACATATTTTTTACAAACGTATCCTTTCTATCGGCTCGAACACCAGTTACCAAATCATATTCACCAATGTGTTGTAATAATAAGTTGAAATCTTCCGGTGCGGTCTGTAAATCTGAATCAATATATCCTAAAAGTGGTGTTTCCACATGGTCAAACCCAGCTTTAATGGCAGCACTTAAGCCACGATTTTCTTTAAATGAAATATAGTTGAAAGCTTCATTTTTACTGCAAATAGTTTCTATTAATGACTGGCTATTGTCCGAAGAACCATCGTTAACCAATAAAACAGCCGTCTTTTTAGTGGCTATTTTCATGTAGGCAAGCAGCTCTTCTTCAACCCGCTCCAGATTGTCTTCTTCATTGTAAACTGGGACAATGATGGTGAATTGGTACATATAGGATTACAAATTTGTTTGTGCAAAAGTATTTCTTTTTTAATGAATAATTCAGAAACATAAAAAAAGCTGTTACTTTGTAATCTGAAAAATGCAATATGAAGATACTCGTTACAGGCGCAGCAGGGTTTATAGGGTCACATACTTCGGAACGATTAACCGAAATGGGACATCACGTAATTGGAATTGACAATTTTTCCCCTTATTACAATATTGAATTGAAAGAGCTGAATGCTATGTCTCTTTCAGAAAAAGGTGTCGATATATTACGATTTGATCTTAGAACGGATAATCTGGTTGAAGCACTTCCTAATGATTTAGATTATATATTCCATTTTTCAGCACACCCTGGAATTTCAAACACGTCAACATTTGAAGATTACTTTTCAAATAATATTTTAGCAACGAAAAATCTCCTAGATTTTGCGCTTCAGTATGAAAAACCACCTTTTGTTGTAAATATTGGTACTTCTTCTATCTACGGATTGGAAGCTACTTTTCCAGAAAATGTCGCGCCAAAACCAGCTTCGTGGTATGGAGTTACTAAGCTCGCCGCCGAGCAATTGGTGTTGGCAAAATCGCGTGAAGAAAAATTACAATCTACATCGTTGCGATTGTATTCAGTATACGGTCCTAGAGAACGTCCAGATAAACTTTATACACGTTTAATAGATTGCGGACTAAATAATAAGCCTTTTCCGCTGTACAACGGAAGTGAGAAGCACCTGCGCAGCTTTACCTATGTGCAAGATATTGTAGATGGTATTGTAAGTATTATTGGTAAAGAAAGTATAGCAAATGGTGAGATTTTCAATTTAGGTACCGAAGAAGAGAGCACAACCGCCATTGGAATTGAAACCGTCGAAACGTTGCTAGATACGAAGATAGAAATCTCGGCTAAGCCGCCACGTGCTGGGGATCAGTCTCGTACCAAAGCAAATATTGATAAAGCCCGTCAACTATTAGACTATAATCCTACAACGACCTTAGAAGAAGGATTGAAGGCACAGATAGCTTGGTTTCGTGATGCTTTTCTTAAAAAATAATTTATTCTTTTAAGCTTAGTAAGTAAGTAGCCGCTTCAAACGGTGACGTTTTGTTGGCTTCAATAAGCTTTAATTGATCTTCTAAAGCAGTTTTTACTTTCGGATTGTTATAAAAATCTCTTTTCAAGGTATTTTCTATAGTCTGCAACAACCAGAATTTATTTTGTTCGGTACGTTTATGCTGAAAGTATTCATTCTTTTTTGTTTCAGAAATATACGTTTCAATCAATTTCCACACACTATCAATACCATTATTTTCAAGTGCAGAACAAGTAAGCGTTTTTGGTGTCCAACCGCTTTCTTTAGGTGGGTAGAGGTGAAGCGCACGATTAAATTCATTTTTAGCCATCTTGGCCGCTTTCAGGTTTTCGCCGTCTGCTTTATTAATCACGATGGCATCGGCCATTTCCATAATTCCACGTTTTATACCTTGTAATTCGTCTCCAGCACCAGCTAGCTTTAACAATAAAAAGAAATCGGTCATAGAATGTACGGCGGTTTCACTTTGGCCTACACCTACAGTTTCAATGATGATAATGTTGTACCCAGCCGCTTCACAAAGAATAATAGCTTCTCGTGTTTTTTGTGCCACGCCACCTAATGAGTCACCACTAGCAGAAGGTCTTATAAATGCATTGGGATCCTTTACCAGTTCTTCCATTCGGGTTTTATCTCCCAAAATACTGCCTTTGCTTAGCGAACTACTGGGGTCTACGGTAAGCACTGCTACATTATGGTCTTTAGATGTTAGGAGACTACCGAAGCTCTCAATAAAGGTGCTTTTACCAACTCCCGGCACGCCCGTAACCCCAATACGTATCGATTTATTGGCGTGTGGCAAACAAGCTTCAATAATTTCTCGTCCTTCTTGCTGGTGTTTTTCTGCAGTACTCTCTATTCGTGTTAAGGCACGACTTAACTGTGTTTTGTTTCCTGCAAGCAATCCTTCGGTTATTTTTTGGGTAGAAGGAGTCTTGCTTCGATTCTTTTTCAAACGTTCTGCTGCCTTCGGGTTTAATCGCGTAGGTTGATCAATTCCTTCTTTTTCTGAAAGCGTTTTGTTATTATTTTGCTTCTCTGCCATTGCTGAAATTTATGACAATTTTATGAATATCGGTTTTAAAAAGCGGTGAAACCATAGTATATTGAATATTATTAAATAAAAAAAGCAAAAAATGAAAACATTATACGAAGCTACTTCAATTGCTAAAGGAGCGAGAAAAGGACACGTAAAAACCGAAGATGGACCAATAGATCTTAACTTATCAGTGCCTAAATCAATGGGTGGTGAAGGTGGAGACGGTACTAACCCTGAGCAATTATTTGGTTGTGCCTATGCAGCTTGCTTTGGAAGTGCCATAGAAGCCATAGCTGATAAAAAAGGTGTTGATGTAGATACCGAAAAAATAAACGTTACAGCAACCATTGGTATTGGTAAAACCGAAAAAGGCAACTTACAATTAGAAGCAACATTAGATTGCTACATTCCTGGGGTAGATGTGGAGACAGGAGAAGACTTGGTAAATGAAGCACATGTGATTTGTCCGTTCTCTAGAGCTACACGAGATAATATCACAGTAACGCTTAACTTGATGTTGGACGAATAGTAGTTTAACATATCTATTAAACAGCTAAAAAAATCCCTTTTCAATTCGAAAAGGGATTTTTGTTTTTAGAATAAAAGTTCTAACTATATAGCTCTTAGAGGTATTACTCTTCCTCTTTCATCGTCATCATCTTCTCTTTTATTATCATTGTTTTTTTTTGACCCCTCATCGTTCTCTTGGTTTTCAACAGTTTGTTTTTCTTGAGGTTCCGGAACAAAATGGGTTTCTTTATGTTGTTCAGACTGCTTAATGTACCATTGCAGTTTTTGCTTTTGCTTTTCTAAAAGACTTAAAATACCATCAGGCAACTCTCTGCGTTCTAACAGTTCATCATATCTTTTAATATTATTTATATCCCTTGATATACATTGATTTAAAATAACAGTAGCATCAAACTTTTCCAAGGCTTCTTTTATTTCTTGCCAAGTTCGGTCAATATTCCCTTTATCTGAATCCTCTTTAAGTGGTTCTATACCACGGGAATGTAATTCATTGGAAATATCATGACTCATCCGGTTACGTTCGGTAGCCATATAGTTCAAAAAACGTTTTAAATGGGTGGTATGTGCATCTTGTGCAGCATTGTAATAAAGCTTTTCTGCTTCAAAACTAGCAACCAGTAAACGATTTAATTTATTAAAGTCGGCGTATTTCTTCTTCATAAACAGTGATTTATACCAAATTTACTATAAAAGCTTTAGTTATGACTGTAAATTTATATTTAATTTAAGCTAAAATATGTTAAGATTTGCAACACACGAATAAAAGTGTCGTCTTTTAACTGAACAGCAACCAAAAAACCATCAAGCTTGTCCAATTCATTACTTGTTGAACAATGTAAACAGCACAACCGCAAGGCGCAGTTGGCACTTTATAAAAAATATTGTGACGGAATGTTTATCATAGCACAACGGTATATGCGGGACACTGCAGCGGCAGAAGATGCCATGCAAGAGGCATTTATTAAAGCGTTTCAAAAACTAGAGCAATTTAAAGGGGACGTCACCTTTGGTGCTTGGTTAAAACGGATTGTAATAAACACGTGTCTAGATATTATTAAAGCTAGAAAGTTAGAAATACAATCCTTAAATGAGGAAACTTTACATATTGTTGATGAAGATGATGAATGGCATGTGCCAGATAAAACAACAATAGAAGAAGTGAAAGCAGCAATGGAAACATTAAATGAAAACCATAGGCTCGTAGTGAAATTATATTTATTGGAAGGGTATGATCATCAAGAGATTTCTGAAATTTTAAATATTTCAGAAAGTGCATCCCGAACCAATTTACACCGCGGAAAAATACAATTGCAAAAACAATTAAAACACGTACAAGATGGCACAGGATATTAGGCAGCTATTTGAAAATAAACCTAAAGAGGGTGTAAAGCCTCCAAAAGGGCACGAAGCACGTTTTGAGCAAAAATTAGAAGAGGCATTTGGAGAAAATGAATCAACAAAAACTCCATCCTTCTCAAAATTTAGGTGGCTTAAAGTAGCTGCAATTGCTATTGTGATGCTTTCTGTCGGTTTTTTTGGACACCAACAACTTTCTAAAGAAAACCCTGTGGAGGTGGTTGAAGCACCCAAACAAAATAGTGACACCAATACTAATTTGGCAAAAATAACATTAGGGGACCTTTCACCTGAACTTAAAAAAGTAGAAAATTATTACCAGACCGGAATCAATGTACAGTTAGCTTCCCTTAAAATAAAAGGGGATAACAAAGAACTAATTGATGGGTATATGAATCAGTTAAGTAAACTAAATAATGAATATAAACGTCTTACATTAGATTTAAACGAAGCAGGCCCCACCGAAGCAACCATCACCGCATTGATTGATAATTTGCAATTACGTTTGGAATTGCTGTTCAAACTTAAAAACAAATTAAAAGAACTAAAAAATCAAAAAGATGAGACCACAAGTATTATTTAAAATAAGTATTACCACGATTATACTATTAATCTCTACTGCAATAACAATTGCACAAGAGCAATACAAAGAAACCTTTAACGTAAAGGATGACGCTACTGTTTCAGTAAATACAAGCCATACTCGTATTATTTTTGAAACATGGAATAGAGACAAGGTAGAGGTAGAAGCCTATATAGAAGGCTCAACCCTTTCTGAGGCAGAAAAACAAGAGCTATTTGACAATTGGGACTTTAGTGTGTTAGGCAATAGCAATAAAGTCGTGATAACCTCAAAAGGGGGAAATAGCTGGAATGGTATGGCTTCTATGAAGCATATGGAGGGAATGGGTGGCCTTGACTTCTTGGGTCCAATGATGGAAGAAATGATTGTTCCTATGATTAGTAATATGAAAATCCCAAACCTGCCAGATGATCTGTTAAAAGATATTGGTAACATAGATTTTGATTACGAAGAGTTTCAGAAAGACGAAGAAGCTTATATAAAGAAGTTTGAAAAACAAATGGATAAAAAAATTGGAAAAGACTTCGAAGTGAAAATGGAACAATGGGGCAATGAATTTGCTAATCAATATAACGAAGAGAAGTCTGATAGCATTGCCGCTGTTTGGGAGTCTAAAATGCAAGGCTGGGGTGAAAATTTCGGAAAACGAATGGAAGCTTGGGGTAAGCGTTTTGAAAAAGAAATGGAAGCTAGATACGGAGGAGAAGATGGTAATTATAGCAAAACAGTTCAAACCGATCCTTTTGGTAATAAAACCATCATCATCCAAGGGAATAAAGCTAAAAAGTCTAAAACCAATAAATCGAAAGGCGTAAAAACCATTAAAATTAAAATGCCGAAAGGAGCAAAAACTGAAATTGATGTTCGGCATGGAGAAATTGAAATGGCAGATGCAGTAAATGTAAAGGCTACATTGAACCATTCACCGTTTACAGCAAATAGTATTGATGGGGGAGAAACCCTCATCAATGCTTCTTATGCCCCGGTTGTAGTCAATAATTGGAATAATGGTACATTATATCTTCAATTTGTTGAAAGCTGTAACATTGCAGATGTAAACACGATTAACCTACAGGCAAACTCTAGTGATGTATTAATAGGGAATGTAGAAAAAGAAGCTATTCTAGCAGGTTCTTTCGGAAACTTAAAAGTAACACATGTTTCCAACGGATTTAAGAATATTGATATTTTATTAGAAAATACAGATGCTGTATTATATATGCCAGATACTGCTTTTTCTTTTTATTTCAACGGAAAAAAATCCACCTTGCAATACCCAAAATCGCTTGAGTTAAATCGAACTAAAAATTACAACCGTGTATTGGTTAGAGGTTTTAATAAAAACAGTAATGCGGGGAAAAATGTGACCGTTAATGCCAAT
This sequence comes from uncultured Marixanthomonas sp., assembly GCF_963974425.1. NCBI lineage: Bacteria > Pseudomonadati > Bacteroidota > Flavobacteriia > Flavobacteriales > Flavobacteriaceae > Marixanthomonas > uncultured Marixanthomonas sp. The sequence goes on along the minus strand of NZ_CAXBCK010000046.1, from coordinate 5,570 downwards.
TACAGCAATATAAAGATTCAATAAGTTGAGCGTCAACCACAGTGAAAGGACAACAAAATGAAAGTCATCCCTCTTTAGCAAAAAAGGATTTTCACGTTACCAACAATAGATTCCTCAGCTAAGCCTCCTTCGGAATAACAAGAAAATACTTTCTACCCAGTTAGCTATTCAAGCTAGTCTTCTTCTAGAAATCAAGTATTATTTCTTCCTTGTAAAAACAGCTACTATCGCCGCCGTAACAATACCAAAACCCAAGGCACCAAAAGCAGATTGCCACATATAATTGGTAATGTTAAAATAATCGTTGGCCTTGGTGCGCGTCATTAAATCGTTTGTGACTGAATACTCAATAACCGTATTGAAATATTCGGGAGTAATGTAGTTATGCGTTAGGTATTGTGCTATAGGAGAAAGCAAGGCAACAAAAACAGTTAAGATTGTACCTGAAATAAAACCCTGTAGCCAAGTCATTTTTTTGTTGTAGACCCTTCTTCTTTTCTCGCGAACTGCCAATAAGTAGATAAAAATAGCAAAAGGGGCAAATAACATCGTTAACCACCAATGGTTTGCTATATTTTCTTCGTGCCAGCCTAATGTTTTTTCAAGTAACATCCAAGCGAGAAGGGTAATGGTAAAAACAATAGCCCATTTAAATTCTATTTTTAGCTTTTTCATTTGTGAATTTTAATAGTGCTAAAGATACCAAAAAAAGAAACCCTGAAAAGTATAACTTTTCAGGGTTCAGAATGAATTTAAAAAATAATTATGCTTCAGTAAGCACCCATTCGCCTTTATCTAATAATGGGATTGCTTGTTTATACTTCATAGTCTTGTTTTCACCACTCATCACGTTTTTGATGGTTACTTTTTCATTGCGGCCTATTTTAGGGCGTTCGCGTACAATGGTTTCGGTAACCTGCTGTTGTTGACGTTGAGTGTCACCAGCAGCACGAGATTGAGCAGCACGCTCGTCCATATTTTGGATTTCCTCTTTCTCTTCACTGAGTTTTTCCTTTTTACGAACTTGCTTTGCTTCGGTAATTTGCTGTTGATTTTCTTGTGGTAATTCCCCTTTAAATAAGAAGGAAATTACTTCTCTATTCACCTTATCAATCATTACTTTGAAGAGTTCAAAAGCTTCAAACTTATAGATTAATAATGGGTCTTTTTGTTCGTGTACCGCCAACTGAACCGACTGTTTTAACTCATCCATTTTACGCAAGTGCGTTTTCCAGGAATCATCGATAATAGCTAGGGTAATGTTTTTTTCAAAATCCTGTACTAATTGCTTTCCTTCAGACTCATATGCTTTTTCTAGATCGGTTGCTACATTTAGTGTTTTTACACCATCGGTAAACGGAACTAAAATTCGCTTGTATTGATCTTTGTGGTTTTCATACACATTTTTAATTACTGGGAAGGCCATCTCAGCATTACGCAACATTTTCTCTTGGTAGTGTTTGTAAGCTGCCTTGTATACTTTTCCAGCAATCTCTAAGGTGTTCATTTTTTCAAATTCCTTTTCAGAAATAGGCGAACTCATAGAGAAGTAGCGAATTAATTCAAACTCGAAGTTTTTATAATCCTGTGCCATTTTGTTACTTTCTGAAATAGCTTCGGAAGTTTCAAATATCATATTAGCCACATCTACTCGAAGACGCTCTCCAAACAATGCATGGTAACGACGTTTGTAAATCACCTCTCTTTGAGCGTTCATAACATCATCATATTCCAACAAACGCTTTCTAATCCCGAAGTTGTTTTCCTCCACTTTTTTCTGCGCCCGCTCAATAGACTTAGAAATCATAGAATGCTGAATTACTTCGCCTTCTTCTAATCCCATGCGGTCCATCATCTTAGCGATACGCTCGCTACCAAATAAACGCATTAAATTATCTTCTAGCGATACGTAGAACTGTGAGCTACCTGGATCTCCTTGTCGTCCACTACGTCCACGCAATTGCCTATCTACACGACGGCTATCGTGGCGTTCGGTACCTACAATGGCAAGACCACCAGCTTCTTTAACTTCTTTACTTAATTTAATATCGGTACCACGACCCGCCATGTTTGTCGCGATGGTTACCATCCCGCTTTTACCTGCCTCAGCTACAATATCGGCCTCTTTTTTGTGCATTTTCGCATTCAACACGTTATGTGGAATTTTACGTATGCCTAACATTCGGCTCAATAATTCTGAAATTTCTACCGAAGTAGTACCAATCAAGACTGGGCGACCCGCTTTTGAAAGGTTGGTCACTTCATCAATTACGGCGTTGTATTTTTCACGTTTGGTTTTATAGATTTTATCTTCCCGGTCGTGACGTGCAATTGGGCGGTTGGTTGGTATTTCAACCACATCTAATTCGTAGATTTCCCAAAGCTCGCCTGCTTCTGTTACTGCTGTACCCGTCATACCCGATAGTTTACGGTACATACGGAAGTAATTTTGAAGGGTAACTGTCGCAAATGTTTGCGTTGCTGCTTCAATTTTTACATCTTCTTTGGCTTCAATCGCTTGGTGTAAACCATCACTGTATCGACGACCATCCATGATACGACCTGTTTGCTCATCGACAATCATCACCTTGTTTTCCATTACTACATATTGCGTATCTTTTTCAAACAGTGCATATGCTTTTAGTAATTGGTTAAGGGTATGAATGCGTTCACTTTTAATTCCGAAGTCACGGAATAGCACTTCTTTTAGTTCAGCTTCTTCTTCTTTAGGAAGTTCTTGATCTTCAATTTTTGCTATTTCTGTTCCCATTTCGGGCATCACAAAGAAGTCTGGATTATCAGAACCGGAAAGGTACTCTACACCTTTATCGCTCAATTCTATTTGATTGTTCTTTTCATCAATCACAAAATACAGTTCTTCATCAACCTTGGGCATTTCGCGGTTGTTGTCCTGCATGTAATGATTTTCAGTTTTCTGAAGCAATTGGCGGATGCCGTCTTCAGATAAAAACTTAATCAATGCTTTGTTTTTAGGCAATCCACGGAACACACGAAGCAATTGAAAACCACCTTCTTTGGTGTCACCTTCTTTAATTAGTTTTTTAGCTTCGGCTAATACTCCTGTTAGGTATTTACGTTGTACATTAACGATATCCTGAACCTTCGGTTTTAACTCGTTAAATTCGTGACGATCTCCTTCTGGTACGGGGCCGGAGATGATTAAAGGCGTACGGGCATCATCAATTAATACAGAATCCACCTCGTCGACAATTGCGAAGTGGTGTGGACGTTGCACAAGATCTTTAGGGTTGTGCGCCATATTATCACGCAGGTAATCAAAACCAAACTCGTTATTGGTTCCGTAGGTAATATCTGCGTTGTAGGCTTTTCTACGCTCTTCACTATTAGGGCGGTGATAGTCTATACAATCTACACTCATACCGTGAAACTCAAAAATAGGAGCCATCCAAGCGCTATCACGTTTTGCTAAGTAGTCGTTTACGGTTACCAAGTGTACACCGTTACCAGCCAAAGCATTTAAATACATAGGAAGTGTTGCTACTAATGTTTTTCCTTCTCCTGTTTGCATCTCGGCTACTTTTCCTTGGTGCATGGCAACTCCACCAATAAGTTGCACATCGTAGTGTACCATATCCCAGGTTACTTCTTTACCCGCTGCATCCCAAGAGTTTTTCCAAGTGGCTTGTTCACCATCTAAAGTTACATAGTCTCTAGTAGCAGATAGTTCACGATCGTAGGTAGAGGCTGTTACGGTAAGGTTCTCATTATTTTTAAAACGTTTTGCAGTTTCTTTCACCACTGCAAAAGCTTCAGGCAGTATTTCTTCGAGAGTTGCTTTTTCAACTTCGTAGCGATTGTCTTTCAGCGCATCTATTTGGTTATAGATTTCCTCTTTTTTATCGATATCTTCTTCTGCATCGGCATCGATTCGTAACTGATCAATCTGCTGCTGTAGGTCTTTTTGATCTTCTTTAATCTTAGCACGAAACATATCGGACTTGGCCCGTAATTCATCTAATGATAAGCTAGACATAGCACTTTCATGCTCTTTGATTTTATCAACGTAGGGTTGAATTTCACTAATGTCTTTTTTGGATTTGTCTCCAACAAAAGCTTTTAAAATATTATCTAATATTTTCATGGGTTAAAGGTGTGTTTTATGCTCAAAAAAAGTGCGGACAGGAAGCCGTGATTGATACTTACAAAAAAACTGCAAAAAAATAAGGTAACCAAGAAGATGGTTTGTTTTATTTATTGTCATTGTTTTTTGTTTTGAGCAAAAAAAAAGCCTCTATGAGTATAGAGACTTTTTAATTATTATTTCAGTTATTGTTGTAACATAGCATTAATATGCTGTTATTAATATTCATCTTCATTCCACAGATAATCATCATCTGTAGGATAATCTGGCCAAATTTCTTCAATAGAATCGTAAGAGTCACCTTCATCTTCAATAGCCTGTAGGTTTTCCACTACTTCTAGCGGAGCTCCCGTTCTAATGGCGTAATCTATTAATTCATCTTTTGTTGCCGGCCAAGGCGCATCACTTAAATAAGATGCAAGTTCTAAAGTCCAATACATAGCACTTTGTGTTTTATAATTTCTGCAAAAATAATTTTTTCGATTAAAAAGTCAAGAAAAATCGCAATTATTTATGCTATATTTTAAAGAACGTTTTTAAATCGCTGATTTATAATATATTAAATTTTATGGAAAAACCTTACAATTTCTTCGGAATCCATTTAACTTCTTCAGCTTGCAGGTCATAAGTCAATTTCCGTGCCAGCACAAATAGATAGTCAGATAGGCGGTTTAAATATTTTAAAACATGCTCATCAATAGGTTCTTCATGGTGTAATAGCGTGGCTAAGCGTTCTGCGCGGCGGCAGACACAGCGTGCTATGTGACAATATGACACGGTAGGATGTCCGCCAGGGAGTACAAAATGTGTCATAGGAGGGAGGTTGTCGTTCATCGTGTCCATTTCGGTTTCTAGCCGTTCGATATCTTCTTCTTCAATTTTTGGGATGTTTAAGCGTTCTTTGCCACTTTTTAACATCGCCTTTTCAGGATCGGTGGCTAAAATAGCACCTAATGTGAAAAGTCGATCCTGTACGTGAATTAAAATTTCCTTGGAACGCGCATCAATTTCTTGATCACGAATAAGGCCGATGTGCGAGTTTAATTCGTCAACCGTTCCGTAACTATCAATGCGGATATGGTATTTAGGAACACGCGTACCGCCAAATAAAGCCGTGGTACCTTTGTCACCAGTTTTTGTATATATTTTCATGATATTAGATTTCTAAGGGGGGTAATTTCAATTAGTCCCTGGTTTCTTCTTCTTTTTTTTTTTTCCTTTCAAAATATTCATTTCTGAAGTTTCTACGCCGTCTTTTACTCAGGGCTTTGGTGTTTCGTTTGTTCCAAAAGTAGAGTAGAAGTAGCAATAAAATACCGCCTACAGCCAATACAATTGGGTTTGAAAAAAAGGATGTTTCCATAATGTGTGAAGATACAGAGGGGGCTGACAAATTCCAAATTCCGAATGAGAAATTACAGATTGACTGATTTTAGGTAGTAGGCAG
>NZ_CAXBCK010000045.1:0-32485 GCF_963974425.1 uncultured Marixanthomonas sp. | reverse complement strand
ACTGAATACTGAATACTGAATACTGAATACTGAATACTGAATACTGAATACTGAACCATGAACTACATACTTTTTGACGGTACCGTACGCAACCAATTGCTTCCATTTACTTTTACACGCCCAGTGGCAGATATACGCATAGGGATATTGACCATTCGTGAAAAATGGGAAAAACTGTTGGGTTTCACCACAACTACGGTAACGGAAGATTATCTATCAGAAAAGTATCCTATGGTTGAAATGGAGCAAAATATTTTAATCAATGCTTCCTTTATTCCTTCGGAAAACTTAGTGAAAATAGTGGAAGGTCTTTCTGAAAACCAAGCTGTTTTTTATAATGATGAGCCTATTGCTTTTTTCACTTCAGAAGGACAGGAAGTAGATTTTGAATCGTATGATATTGTTCAGTATAGTACCGATGATGTATTTCGGATAGAGCATACCTGGGATATTTTTTCGAAAAACCATGAAGCTATTCAACGCGATTTTGATTTAATTACGAAAGGCAGAGAGTCTCAGCCTATTCCAGAAATGACTGTTGCTTTTAATAAAGAACAAATTTTTATTGAGGAAGGAGCTAAACTTCCTTTATGTTCTTTAAATGCTACCGAAGGCCCTATTTATATTGGTAAAGACGCTGAAATTATGGAAGGGTCTGTGATTAGAGGACCGTTTGCCCTATGCGATCACGCTACTGTAAAAATGAATGCAAAAATCTATACGGGCTGTACCATTGGACCACATAGCAAAGTAGGAGGAGAGCTTAATAATTCAGTTATTATGGGGTATTCTAATAAAGGTCACGATGGCTTTTTAGGAAATGCTGTCATTGGAGAATGGTGTAATCTAGGTGCTGACACAAACAATAGCAATTTAAAAAATAATTATGCTGAAGTCCGTTTATGGGATTACGAAGCTGAAGGTTTTGCTAAAACGGGTCTGCAATTTTGTGGTTTAATGATGGGGGATCACAGTAAATGTGGTATTAATACGATGTTCAATACGGGAACAGTAGTTGGCGTGAGTGCCAATATCTTCGGAAGCGGTTTTCCACGTAATTTTGTTCCAAGTTTTAGTTGGGGTGGAAGCGGCGGTATGACTACCTATAAAACCAATAAAGCGTTTGAGGTGGCCAAAGTAGTGATGGCAAGAAGAAAGGTTGAGTTTTCTGAAGCAGATGCCAAAATTTTAGAACATGTTTTTGAAGAAACTGCTAAGTGGCGACGTAGCTAAAATTTAATTTACTTTAAATTTAATAGGCTTAGCAGGGGCAATTTCAAAAAAGAACAAAAAATAAATTATAACGGCAAGAATAAACAGCATGACAGTGCTAAAAACCAATAATAGTCTGCGTCTGTTTTGTCTGTTGTTTGCTTTTAATTTTTCTTGAAAAGAGATAAATTCTTCGGGGCTCATTTTTTTATGGTCCTTCAATTTGCTATAAATAGATGTATGTTTATCTACCTCTTTGTCAAATTTTGTGATACGGTTCCGCTTATTATTTTTAAGCGATTGTATCATATCCATTACAAAACCGGCACCAAACATAATTTGTTTTTTTGTTTTTCAAGCCAAAGGTGGCCATAAGTTATTTTCTTTTAGGTTTTCTGGGTTAAAAACTACCCAGATATGCTCACCTGATGGTCTTTTAAGGTTAGCACGGTCCCAAACCCTAACGGTATCTTGGTATGTTCTTGAGGGAGTGCTAAATTTATACTCGATTTTCAAGGGATGTTTTTTGTTTATGCTTTGGGAAGTGTCCATATATACTTTTTGTATGACGCCCCTAGTAGGTATCCCGAGTTGAAGTGCATTTAATTTTTGATTGGACTTTTTATTACTTCTTTTGACCAGAAAAAATCCAATTATAGGAAACATAAGCGTGAACAAGATATATGAAAAGTTAATAGTTCCATTAAAAATTCCAAACATGGAAAGTATGAAAGATGGAATTCCAATAACCAAAAAAATAATCCCTATCATCATTGATGCATTTCCTGTATATTTTACTTTTATTTTATATGCTGTATTGAGATGTCTAGGTTGTCTAGGGGGTTCGGGCTGTCTTGAGCTACCTGGAATACTTGGTAATTGACCTCCACAATTATCACAGTGGCTCACTCGGTCCCGTCTATTTGAAGACTTACACCAGCCGCATTGCAAAACCCAAGGTTCTAAAATAGATACAGGGCCTCCACAACTAACACATGCTGTGGTATCGTTACTGTTTTCGGTTAGGCACCATTCGCATTGTGTAACTCCTTGCTTCATTGTTTCTTTTTAACGTGCTTCAGAATTAAAAAATTCTGCGGATTGATGCCCAAGCCAGATACTTTTTTACTAACAAAGCGGATGGCTACATCATAGAACAGAGGGACTACAGGTGCTTCGGTAACGACGATGGAGTCCATTTTTCTGTAAAACTGTTTCCTTTTTTCAATATTTGAGATGGTTAATGATTTTTCATACAGACTATCAAAAGCAACGTTTTTAAAGTGTGTATAATTGGGACCATTGGGAGTGAAATTTTCACTATAAAATAACGAAAGGTAGTTTTCGGCATCAGGATAATCGGCAATCCAACTAGCTCTAAAAATATCCAATTCGCCACTACTTTTCATTTGACGCAAGGTAGAAGGAGGCATCACATCGATCTCTACTGCGATTCCTATTTTTTCAAGTTCCCGTTGTATGTATTCGCAAATATCCAAATATTGACTATTGGTGCCAATAGTTATTTCGGGTTGGGTGTCACCAGTGTTAGTTTTGTATTGTTCTATAAGCTCTCGCGCTTTTTCAGGATTGTAGCCATAACCTTCAATTGAGGCAAAACCGGGAAGTCCTTTAGGGATAAACCCATGCGTAGCAGGTGTCCCCATTCCATTTCGAAGGTACGTTACCATTTTTTGACGATCAAAGCCGTAATTTACTGCTTGGCGCAATATTTTTGAGTTAATTTCAGGAGTTTCAGTTTCCATAAAAAAACCTAAATATTCTGTGTTTAGGTAAGGAGTTGTAATTAGATTTACTTCATCTTTATACTTCTCTTGAAGCTTTCCTTGAGTAGTTATTATTTCGTCTTTATACGAATTATCCAATCCTGAAATAAAATCTAGCTTTCCTTGAGCAAATTCTAAAAATTCACTTTGTTTATCAGGCAAGAACGTTACGGCTACAGCTTCCAAATAGGGGAGCTGATTTCCTTGTTCGTCTTTTTCAAAATACAATGGATTTTTTCGAAGCACCAATTTTACATTTTCTTCCCATATTTTAAACTGAAATGGGCCAGTACCTACAGGGTGACTTCTAAATTCATTGCCATATAAATTAATGGCTTCCTCTGGAACTACCGAGCAGTACCGCATTGATAATAATCCTAAAAAAGCTGGAAACGGCTGTTTTAATTGAATAACTAATGTGGTGTCATTTTTAGCTTTATAGTTTTCAACTGTACTCATCACCCAACTTCCGGGAGAAGCAACATCTTCATCGGTTAAACGATCAAAACTGAATACAAAATCGTCTGCGGTAACCGTTCGTGTCGAGTCGCTACCAAAACACTTGTTTTTATGAAAATAGACATCGTCACGTAAGTGAAACGTATAGGTGTTTGTACTGTCATTCACTTCCCAGTGTTTCGCAATATCGGGTTTAATATTTAACGAATTATCCAACTGAATCAACCCATTGAATAATTGATTAGTAGGCCAAATATTTTGAGGGTTTCTAGCAAAAGCAGGATCTAACGAACTAATGTTGCTGTGTTCGTTGTAGCGGAAAACTAAGTGGTCACGGTCATTTTGTGTGGTTTCTGAACAAGAGCATAAAAACACTAAACAGAGAATGTTTACTACTATGATTTTGCGAAAAGGGGGGAAGTTGGAAGTAGGAAGCACGAAGTTATTTGTTTGAATTAATTGAATTTCTAAAAGCAATCATCATGTTCATTAAGTTAAAGCAATCGTTATAGTTGGTTTTAAATTCGGTTTCTGAAATGTAATTTCTATACTTTGCTTTATAAAGGCACGTAACCACTTCAGCCAAAGATCTAATTGAATAACCCAAAAACCTTTTATATTCAGGACCCGATTGAAGAATGGAACCTTCTGATATATTCAAGGCAATTGAATCCGCTGCTCTTCGTATTTGAGAAGAAAGGTTGTATAGTTCTTTTTTAGGAAAAGAATCGGTCATTTTATTAACATTTTCGCCCAATTCCATTGCTTTTTGCCAAATTTGCAATTTTTCGAATTTAAAACTCATTTTAGATTATGATTATTAAAAATTAGATTTTTGAATTCGAAAACGCATAGTCCTTACTTCCCGCTTCAAGCTTCCCACTTCCATCAAAAATAATTATCTTTGCGCCCACGTTTGCCAAAAATACAAGAATGAACGCTACAAAAAAAGTCGCATTTTATACCTTAGGTTGTAAGCTTAATTTTAGTGAAACCTCTACCATAGCTAGAAACTTTAAAGACGAAGGATTTAGTCGGGTAGATTTTTCTGAAAAAGCTGATATCTATGTCATTAATACGTGCAGTGTGACCGAAAATGCAGATAAGCGTTTTAAAACCATTGTGAAAAAAGCACAGAATGTAAACCCTGATGCTTTTGTGGCCGCCGTAGGTTGTTATGCACAGTTGAAACCCGAGGAATTAGCCGATGTTCATGGTGTTGATTTGGTATTAGGTGCTACGGAAAAATTCAAGATTACAGACTACATAAATGATCTTTCCAAAAACGATTTTGGAGAAGTGCATTCTTGTGAAATAGATGAAGCAGATTTCTATGTTGGTTCTTATTCTATTGGCGATCGTACCCGTGCGTTTTTAAAAGTTCAAGATGGCTGCGATTATAAATGTACCTATTGCACTATTCCGTTAGCAAGAGGAATTTCTAGAAGTGATACCTTGGGGAATGTGCTAAAAAATGCTGCTGAAATTTCAGAAAAAGGAATTAAGGAAATTGTATTGACTGGTGTAAACATTGGCGACTACGGAAAGGGGGAGTTTGGCAATAAAAAACACGAACATACTTTTTTTGAATTATGCGAAGCCTTGGATGAAGTTTCCGGGATTGAACGCTTGCGTATTTCTTCGATAGAACCCAATCTATTGAAAAATGAAACCATAGATTTTGTTGCAGATTCAAACACTTTTGTACCCCATTTTCACATACCGTTGCAAAGTGGAAGCAATGATTTGTTGAAACTAATGCGCCGCCGATATATGAGCGAACTATATGTAGATAGGGTAAAACGCATTAAAAAAGTGATGCCGCATGCGTGTATAGGAGTAGATGTAATTGTAGGTTTTCCTGGTGAAACAGAAGAGCGTTTTTTAGAAACCTATCAATTTTTAAATGAGTTGGATATTTCTTATTTACACGTTTTTACCTATTCAGAACGAGACAATACCCCAGCCGCCGAAATGGATGGTGTTGTGCCTATGAAAATACGTAAAAAACGAAGTAAAATGTTACGTGGTCTTTCAGCTAAAAAAAGAAGAGCTTTTTATGAAAGTCAATTAGATAGCACACGAACGGTTCTATTTGAGGGCGAAAATAAAAAAGGGTACATACACGGGTTCACCGAAAATTATGTAAAAGTAAAAGCTCCTTGGAATCCAGAGTTAGTTAATACATTGCACACCATTCAACTTACCGAAATTGCCGAAGATGGATTGATGCGTTTTGAGTTTGTAAATGAAAAAGCAATAGCAAGCTAGATACTGATTCCTACAGGTAATAAATCTCTATACTTTCTTCTGTTTTTACGCATAAATCCTGCTATTTCAGGACTAGTAGGTACTAAGCTTATGCCGCGATCCTTTACTTCATCAAAAACAGCCTTAATAAAAATATCACGAAAACCTTGGTCTTCTAAGTCTTCGGGCATATCATATTTAGTTAGGAAAATTTTACGGTCTTGAAGTGCATATTCTATTCGGGCCATATTATCTCCAATTTCCAATTCGAATTGTCTTAAAAATTCGTTGTCGGTAATCTCTACATCTTCAATCATGGGAGTTATATTTTTAAATTTAGTTCATTGGTGTTTCAATAAGTAAAACGCGACTGTTTCCATTCGCAGTTATACTAATCCTGTCTGTATCCCATATTCCTATGGCATCACGTTTGTTAAGTGTTTCATTGTCAACAAGAATGGTGCCGTTTATTACAAAAACGTACACACAGTGGGATTTGTTATATAATGAATAGGAAGTTTCAGTTTTTTCTGAAAATGTACCAATACTAAAATAGGCTTGTTGGTGTATCCATAGCTCGTTTTCTTGAGCTTCGGATTTAGGTTTAACTATGGTGCTGAATGAATTATCTTTTAATAAAGGAGCGATTTGTTTTTGATCGTACCGAGGTGAAACTTCTTCTTTATCTGGTATAACCCATATTTGAAACAATGTAACAGGGTCAGTACTACTAGCGTTTATTTCGCTATGCTCAACACCGCTACCCGCGCTCATTACTTGAATATCGCCAGACTTTACAATACCGCTATTTCCCATCGAATCATGATGCTTTAAAGCACCTGATTTCGGGATGGTTACAATTTCCATATTCTTGTGGGGATGTTTACCAAAACCCATAGCTGGATCAACTTGGTCATCGTTTAAAACACGAAGTTTACCAAATTGAAGGCGGTCTGGATTATAATAGTTGGCAAAACTGAAAGAATACTTGGCTTGTAGCCAACCAAAATTTGCTGTTCCACGACTTGTAGCAGGATGTAAAATCTTTTTCATACGCTCCAATAGCTATAAGATAATAGTATCTTTGCCTAACAAAGTTACAAAAAATAGCTTGTTGAAACGCATATAATTTCGATAATCCTATATGAATCCTGAAATTACACACGTTTATTTTGTTCCGGGAATGGCAGCTGGAAAAGAAATTTTTAAGAATATTCGTCTTCCCAACAACCGTTTTAAAACCCGTATTCTTGAATGGTTAATACCGGAAAAAAACGAACCTATTGAATTGTATGCCAAACGGATGGCTGAACGAGTAGAAGAGCCTAATTCGGTTTTAGTAGGTGTGTCTTTTGGTGGGGTGGTTGTGCAAGAAATGGCACAATATCTCACGTTGAAGAACTTGATTATTATTTCTAGTGTAAAATCTAAAAAAGAGTTGCCTACCCGTATGAAATTTGCCCGTAAAACGGGTGTTTATAAGCTTATTCCTACTCGATTAGTATTAAGTGCTGATAATCTTACTAGGTTTTCGGTAGGGCCTCGATCTAAAAAAAGACTCCAATTGTACCAAGAGTTTCTTCATGTTCGCAATAAACAGTATTTAGATTGGGCTATCAAGAATATGATAAAATGGCAAAGAGAAGAGCCAATGGAACAAGTAGTTCACATTCACGGAGATAGCGACGTGGTTTTTCCTATTAAAAATATACAAGATTGTATTAAATTAGAAGGTGGTACGCATATTATGCTTTTAAATAAAGGAACGAAAGTTTCAGAAAAATTAATTGAAATAATTTCTAACTAAAGCCACGTTAATTTCTTTAAAAGAGGTATATTATTGAGTATATTTCAAAAAAAATAAGTTATGAATTTTTTATCTAAAATAGGGTTGGGTGCCATTTTGTTTGTAATTAGTGGCTTGTCAATCCATGCAGTACAAGACCATTCGACCGATAAGGCGGAACAAAACCCGCCCGTTAATGAAAAAATGGAAGAAAGTTTAGTAAACGATTATAATGTTTATGCGCTTCCAATTCCCGAAGCTATGGATTTTGCTGGAGAACCCGTGCCTTTAAATGAGCCAGATATACGAGAACGTTTTGATCGTGAGTTATTGGTAAATACTTATTGGCAATCCAACGGACTGTTGATTATTAAACGAGCGAATAAATATTTTCCTATTATTGAGCCGTTGCTTAAAAAGTATGGTTTACCAGACGATTTTAAATATTTAGCTGTTGCCGAAAGTGGTCTTATGAATAATAGTTCTCCTGCCGGAGCTGCAGGTTTTTGGCATTTTTTAAGTAGTACAGGACGTGAATACGGATTGGAAATTAATGATTATGTAGATGAGCGTTACAACCTAGAGTTGGCCACTAAAGTGGCTGCAGAGTATCTTAAAAAGTCTAAAGAACGCTTTGGGAGTTGGACGTTAGCCGCCGCGGCGTATAACGCAGGAAATTATGGTGTGAGCAAACAAATAGACCGTCAAAAATCGGAGAATGATTATTACGATGTGCTTTTAAATGATGAAACTAGTCGTTACGTGTTTAGAATTTTAGCCTTTAAAACAATACTTTCAAACCCGAAGAAATACGGATTTAACTACAGAGAACATGATTTATATCAAACAATACCAACTACTAAAGTAAAGGTGGATACGGCTGTTACTAGTTTTCCAGATTTTGCCCATAAGTACGGTATTAGTTATAAAGTGTTGAAAATCCATAACCCTTGGTTACGCGAAACGTACCTTAAAAACGCTTCAGGTAAAGAATACTTTATAGAAATTCCTAAAGAAGGATATTATAATAAATCGACAAAATAGGAGTAGCAGTAGCTATTTTATTAAAAGACAAAGACCGGTACTTCTTAAAGCATCGGTCTTTTTAACTTTGGTTAGTTATTCCTATTACGGATTGTCTTTTGCTACAATATCACTTTGATTGTTGAAATCAAAACTTTTAATGAGCGAAATACCATTATGAAATGAATCATAATTCATTTCATAAGAAACGTTATATACTTCATTATAAGGATGTAAAACACCCCTTCTTACATCAATTATGGTTTTGTTAGAATCTATAAAAAACGAAGTAGGGAAGCCTAGACTATGTTTCATTGTTTGCACAATGTGGTTGTGTGTGTTTTCGGTTTCATCAACATACACCACGGTTATTTTGTTACTGTAATCCCGCGCTTTCCTTTTTACTTTCCTTTTTGAATCCCAAAATAGCACAACAAAATCTATCTCTTTGTAGTTTTCATCTACAATTTTATTTAATGCAGGAATTTCACCCACTCCAGGGGTGCACCAAGAAGCATAGGTTATTAAAAAAACGGGTTTTTCAAAATCGTAAAAATTAATTTTTTTTCCTGAAGTTTTTCGGATATCAAAGTTGTCAAGGCGACTTCCGTTAACTACATTATTTATAAGGGAGTCGAACAAGAAATCTGCTCGCTCATAATTTTGATCCATATAAGCCTGCTTCGATTGGCTTTTATATTTTTTTATATTTTTTCCAATCGCTTGAGAGAATAGGTTTTCATGCTCAACTTCTTGAGAGAGCCCTGTAAATGAAACCAATAAGAATAGAAGAAGTAGTTTTCTACCCATAAGCGTTTTATAATAATTAACGCATCAAAGGTATAAAGGAGGTAAGAAAAAACAGCAATTTTTCGATTAAGGCAACAACAAAGTCGTTAAAAAGCAATTTTGTGTAAGAATCTACGTGTATACACGTATATGGTTGTAAGAGTTTAGCGTCTACCACCGCGACGTCCGCCACCATAATGTTGCTTAGGTTGCCCTGCTTTTTTCATTTGCTGTTTCATCATTTTTAACTGGTCATCAAGCATATTGTGTTTATCAAGAGCTTTAGCTTCTTTCATTAAGGTTTGAGCTTCTCGTTTGCGGTTTTTTGTCATGGCAATTCCAGCAAGGTTTAGTTTTGCCATTGCCATATCGGCACTCATGTTCAACCCTAAATCGACAGCTTTTTTAAAGTGCTTTTCGGCCTCATTCATATTGGTTTGTGAAACCATTAAGCCATTAAGATAATAGTAATACCCTTGTTGTTTTTGTACCAAAGAAGCTTCGGGGTTTTTAATTCGGTCTAACCATTTTTTAGCACCTGGAAAATCTTGCTTTCTTAACCGTAGAAAAGCAAGTAATATAATTTCGTTTTTAAAGTATAGAAAGATAAATATTAAGGAAAGGAATATAAACATAATTCCGTTTCCGATATTATTTTCAAAAAACTGCCAAACTCCCGCCGCAATAACGAGTGCAGCTAATACTAATTTTATATTTTTGTTAAACATGTAAAGTCTATTTTTATAGGGTTGGCAAAGGTACTAAAAACAAATAAATATTTTTTTAAAATTCCATTTGGAAAGCTAAAAAATGATTGTATATTTGCACCCGCCTACGGAAAGCGAAAAGTGCTTTATTAGGTAGACCTTATTTTTAAGAAAGGTCTTATAAAATATTTTTTCAGAAGAAGTTATAACATTAGATACAATGAAAAGAACATTTCAGCCATCAAAGAGAAAAAGAAAAAATAAACACGGTTTTAGAGAGCGTATGGCTTCAGTAAACGGAAGAAAAGTGTTAGCTGCCCGCAGAGCGAAAGGCAGAAAAAAACTATCTGTGTCTTCTGAAACACGTCACAAGAAATAATGTTTATATCTTATAAATAATAAAGGTGTTGTTTTTATACAACGCCTTTTTTTATACCCTAATGCTTCGTAATTTTACATTCCAGATAAAAACTTCCTTTAAAAATGCCTAAAAACGAAAATTTAAAATCTATCTTGATTATCGGTTCTGGTCCTATAGTTATAGGCCAAGCATGTGAATTTGACTACGCAGGTTCACAATCATTACGATCACTTCGTGAAGATGGAATCGAAACCATACTTATAAACAGCAACCCAGCAACGATTATGACAGATCCCTCGATGGCAGATCATGTCTACTTGTTGCCGCTTACTACAAAGTCGCTGATTAAAATATTAAAAGAACATCCTCAAATTGATGCTGTCTTACCTACTATGGGAGGTCAAACCGCACTAAACCTTTGTATTGAAGCTGATGAAAAAGGCATTTGGGAAGACTTTAATGTAAAAATGATTGGGGTAGATATCGATGCGATTAATATTACTGAAGATCGCGAAGAATTTAAACAATTAATGGGACGTATTGGTGTCCCTGTAGCTCCAGCAAAAACAGCTAAATCTGTTTTACAAGGAAAAGAAATTGCTCAAGAATTTGGTTTACCATTGCTTATTCGTGCTTCTTTTACCCTAGGTGGCGCGGGAGCAGCTTTTGTTGAAACAGAAGATGAATTTGAAGAAGCTTTATCCCACGGTTTAGAAGTTTCACCTATTCACGAAGTCCTTATCGATAAGGCTTTACAGGGCTGGAAAGAATATGAATTAGAGCTATTACGTGATAAAAATAATAACGTTGTTATTATTTGCTCCGTTGAAAATATGGACCCAATGGGAATCCATACAGGAGATTCTATCACCGTAGCACCAGCTATGACCTTGAGTGATACCGCTTATCAACGTATGCGCGACCTTGCCATAAAAATGATGCGAAATATAGGGGATTTTGCTGGTGGTTGTAATGTGCAATTTGCGATAAGTCCTGATGAGAAAGAAGATATTATTGCTATTGAAATTAATCCACGAGTTTCTCGTTCTTCAGCATTGGCATCAAAAGCAACCGGATATCCTATTGCAAAAATTGCAACGAAGCTTGCTTTAGGTTACACCTTAGATGAATTGGATAATCAAATTACCAAAACCACTTCCGCTTTATTTGAGCCTTCCTTAGATTATGTAATCGTAAAAATTCCACGTTGGAACTTTGATAAATTTGAAGGATCTAACCGCATTCTCGGTCCTCAAATGAAATCGGTAGGAGAGGTAATGGGTATTGGTCGTTCTTTTCAAGAAGCGCTTCATAAAGCCACACAATCGCTTGAAATTAAAAGAAACGGTCTAGGTGCCGACGGAAAAAGCTATACCGATTACGACCAAATAATGGACAAGCTTAAGCATGCTAGTTGGGATCGGGTATTTGTAATTTACGATGCGATTCAATTAGGAATTCCATTAAGTCGTATTCACGATATTACAAAAATTGATATGTGGTATTTAAAGCAATACGAAGAATTGTATTTGCTTGAAAAAGAAATTTCAGAGTACACATTAGAAACGCTTCCTAAAGAATTGTTACTCGAAGCCAAACAAAAAGGCTACGGGGATCGTCAAATCGCTCATATGCTTAAATGTTTGGAAAGCGAAGTATATAAAAAGCGTGAAGAGCTTAAAGTTCAACGTGTATATAAGTTAGTAGATACGTGTGCTGCCGAATTTGAAGCAAAAACACCTTATTATTACTCAACATTTGAGAATGAAGTAGAAACTGCAGATGGTAAACGCCACGTTGAGAATGACAGTAAAGTTTCAGATAAAAAGAAAATCATCGTTTTAGGTTCTGGTCCTAACCGTATTGGGCAAGGAATAGAATTTGATTACTGCTGTGTGCACGGGGTATTGGCCGCTGCCGAATGTGGTTACGAAACCATTATGATTAACTGTAACCCTGAAACGGTATCTACCGATTTTGATATTGCAGACAAACTGTATTTCGAGCCTGTTTTCTGGGAACATATCTACGATATTATTCGTCACGAAAAGCCAGAAGGAGTGATTGTTCAGTTAGGCGGTCAAACCGCTTTAAAATTAGCTGAAAAACTAGAACGCTACGGAATTAAGATTATGGGAACTAGCTTCGAAGCCTTAGATTTGGCTGAAGACAGAGGAAGTTTCTCTACAATACTGAAAGATAACGACATTCCTTATCCAGAATTCGGAACTGCCGAAACTACGCAAGAAGCACTGGAGCTAGCGGACCAATTAGACTTTCCGTTGTTAATTCGTCCTTCCTACGTACTAGGAGGTCAGGGAATGAAGATTGTAATTAACAAAGAAGAACTAGAAGAACACGTTGTTGATTTACTTCGGAAAATACCAAATAACAAACTTTTATTAGACCATTATTTAGATGGCGCTATTGAAGCAGAAGCCGATGCCATTTGTGACGGTGAAAACGTATATATTTTAGGTATTATGGAGCATATTGAACCTTGTGGAATACACAGTGGTGACTCCAATGCGTTGTTACCTCCTTTCAACTTAGGTGATTTGGTAATACAGCAAATAAAAGATCATACAAAGAAAATTGCATTAGCTCTTAATACAGTTGGATTAATTAACATTCAATTCGCAATAAAAGATGATAAAGTATTTATAATCGAAGCGAATCCTAGAGCGTCTCGTACCGTTCCTTTCATAGCAAAAGCGTATAAAGAACCGTATGTAAACTATGCAACTAAAGTAATGTTGGGTGAAAAGAAACTTTCAGATTTCGATTTTAACCCACAACTTGATGGTTATGCTATTAAACAACCAGTGTTTAGTTTTAATAAATTCCCGAATGTGAATAAACAACTAGGGCCAGAGATGAAAAGTACTGGAGAAAGTATCTTGTTTATTGATAGCTTAAAAGACGACGAATTCTACGAATTATATTCTAGAAGAAAAATGTATTTGACTAGATAAATAAATACTGAATATATTTTAAAAAGCAGGGCATTTAATGTCCTGTTTTTTAGTTTTTATAGGATACGATAACATTATGGTTCTTTAACTCATCTGTATGTTTTTCTACTTCAAATTTTGAAGAGTGAAAATCTTGAGATTTTTGCCGTTTAATTTCCAATCTGTGCGCACTTTTTAAAAAACGTCTAATTTCCAGTTTTGAGTCCAAAATTAAACCAGGAACCTCTACATTGTTGCCATCGTCATCCTTGGCAACCATCGTGAAATAAGAAGAGTTACAATGTTTTTTAACCCCCGTATGGATGTTTTCGGCCTCCACACGAATGCCAATTATCATAGATGTTTTACCTATGTAATTAACCGAAGCTTTCATCGTTACCAATTCACCTACTTCAATGGGTTTTAAAAAGTTGACCGTATCAACCGAAGCCGTAACGCAATAGTTTTTACTGTGTTTAGAAGCACAAGCAAAGGCAATTTGATCCATAAGTGATAAAATGTAGCCACCGTGGATTTTTCCGCTGAAATTCGTGTGTGAGGGCAGCATCAGTTCAGAGATGGTTACTTGCGATTCTTCTACGTTTTTATGAATTGTGGTCATTTAATTTCTATTAAAATGTGGTGAGTTTTCTTGAGTTACATCTGTTACAAAATACTTGGTATCCCCCCAAAAGTAAAACGTATCATAGCGTTCCACGTAACTTAGTTTTACGTAACTACCTTGATATTCTTTCAATTTCTCTATTACATCTGCTTCTTTGTCCATCACCGAAAATGAAAATATTTGAGCTCCACTGATGCCTTGACTTATTTCGCCTTCCCAAGTTTTTACCATAACTCCTCTGTGGCTGAATTTTATAAGCTCACCGGCTCGGGTGCCCTCACTAAAAGTCACAAAATAGACAAAAGCAAAGTAAGCTAAATACAGTGCTAATAGGCTTCCTAAAATGATAAATAGTATTTTTTTCATATCAACTCCCTGCTTAGGCAGGTTCTTATTTAATTACTAATTTATGCCATTATTACTCGTCATCCTCTTCCTGAGCCCGACTTAATAACTTACTATCAATCGTTTTACTAGCTTTGGCACCTAACTTTTTCAGTTTTTCTACTCGACGGATAAGATTCCCTTTTCCAGTTAGTTTTTTCATCGCACTTTCGTAGCTGTTTTGTACCGTACCAATCTGTTTGCCAACTTTAATAAGTTCATCTGTTAAATTGGTGAACGAATCATATAATGCTCCAGCTTGCTTGGCGATGTCCAGTGCGTTTTGTTTTTGACGGTCGTTTTGCCAAAGATTATCAACTAAACGAAGGGCCGCTAATAAAGTAGCAGGTGTGACAATAATTACTTGTTTATCAAAGGCTTGTTCGTATAAATTGGGTTCGTGCGCCGAAGCAATGGCAAAGGCTGGTTCAATAGGGATGAACATAAATACTGTATCGGGGCTTTCATCGACTAAGTATTGATAATTTTTGGCACTTAGTTGCTCCACATGTCGTTTTATGGAAGCAATATGTTGTTTTAAATGAACTTGTTTCTGTTCTTCATCTTCTTCTGAAACAAAACGTTCAAAATGTGTTAATGATACTTTACTGTCAATAATCATCTTCTTGCCATCGGGTAAATGAATCATTACATCTGTCTGCAATCGCTTTCCTTCCGTAGTGGTGTGGCTGTCTTGGATGGTATATTCACGGTCTTTCTCAAGTCCGGATTTTTCAAGGATTCGAGTTAAAATCATTTCGCCCCAATTACCTTGCATTTTACTATCGCCTTTTAAGGCTTTGGTGAGGTTATCGGCGTCTTTGCTCATTTGTTGATTGAGCTCAGAAAGGTGCTTTAATTGCTCTTTTAACTCGCTGTGGCGACCCACATTCTCTTTGTTGGTGTCTTCCACGCGTTTTTCAAACACCTTTATTTTTTCCTGAAGTGGATTCAACAATACCTCCAAGCTTTCTTTGTTTTGCTTGGTAAATTTCGTCGATTTTTCTTCCAGTATTTTGTTGGCAAGGTTTTCAAATTCTTTGGTAAATTTTTCCTGTAGTTTTTCAACTTCAGCCTTTTGCTCTCTATTTTTTTCTTGCAGGCTATCATATTCAGCACCCGTACGCACTAATTGGTTTTTGAGGGCATCCTTTTCGCCTCGTATAGTTTCTCGTTCAGCTTCAACCGTACCAATACGCTCTTGCAGTTTTTCTTCTTGATTCAATAATTGATTGATGCGTTCTTCCAGTTTCCCGGTTTCAGATTTAAGTTTTAAGCGTGTAAATAGATTGCCTAAAAAGGCACCGGCTAAGATGCAAACGACTGCAAGTAGTAAAAAAAGTAAGGTTTCGTTCAAAAGAGAAAAAGGTTTTAGGAATTTGTTTTTTAAGGTTTTACCAATAGTAACTCATACTATTGATAGCACTGCTAAAGTAGCAAAATTTTTGCTTTATGCACAGATTTTGACAATTTCGAGTGGATGCAATACAACTTCTTGGGTGCCGAAGAATGAAGGAGAAGCTTGTGGTTACTTTTAAATTAGTAAAACCATTATAATTCCTCCACCAAATACTACAATCGTACTAATTATTCGATTATTTTTTCCAGTTCCTAAAAATATTCCTTCAAGTTGTTTTCTGTCGATTTCCACAAGCTCTTTTCTTCGCTTTTTTGACTTTGTTTTATAATTAATTGTTGCTTCCGCGATGAGCACATTTTCTTTAAGCTCTAGAAGTTTTAAATAATTAATTGTTGCAAGGTCGTTTTTTAATTTCCGTCTGGAATACAAAAGTATTTCTTTGTGGTTTTTGGGTTCTCTTCTCTTTTTTTGGGTAAAGTTAAGAATGGTATCATTTACTTTAACCTGAATTTCATTTTGGTTTGATAGGACATCAAAATACCTATGCTCTAAATTTTTATCAAATACCCTATTAGAGCCTTTTAACTCAATTTTCTCATCGCCGTTCATTTGGTAATAAACTGTATTACCAAACCGGGCCATTGGGGTTAACGGCCAAAATTGAGCGTAATTCACACTTGGAATTAAAATAAGTAAAACAAAAAGCCCTTTTATAATGTTTTTCATAACTAACTATTTATTATTATAGATGATGCCCAGTAACATTTTTCTTAAATCTTACTTTTTAATACTAAACCTTCCTGTCCCTTTGACTAAAATTAATTTTGTCATTGAGCTTATGTATTGTTCTGGCTTTATTCTTCTATAATGGTTTCAATCGCTTTTTCAAGTAATTCGTCTTTGCCTGCTCTTATTCCTTCAATGGTCGGTTTTATTTCTATGTCTGGGATTATTCCGATTCTTTGTGTTTCGTCTCCATTTGGGTAGTTTATACCAATCCCCGATATCATAGTTCTAAGACCTCCAGGCAGTAATATTGCAGAAACATTACCGTCTGCACCTGCGGTAGTTGAGCCGATAATTGTGGTATTGTCTCCTGCTCTAAAAGCCATAGCGGTATATTCAGCTTGACTTTGAGATAATTCATTCACCAAAACAATTAATTTTCCCTCATAAGTTTTGCCTTTACTTGGTATTTTTAATTCCCTTGAGAAAGTAAATTCCCCAGGATTGTCAACATTTCCATTTGTGATTTTCACAAAAGGTGTTGAAGTAGAAACGAAATAAGAACCTAAACTGAACGGAACGAATGTTGATGGATAATTTCGAATGTCAATTATAATGCCTTTCGTGTCTTTGAATTCTTTTTTTATTTGCGTTATGTCATCCTCTTTGATGTTTTGGAGTGTAACATATCCGATATTATTATCCAACATTTTGTACGACTGATCATTGCTTTTTTTGTACCAACGATAAATATTGAGACTATCATTTGGATAGAGTTTAAGTATTTTTGTTTGGATTTTAGATTTTTCTGAAATATAATCTATTTCAATTTCGTTAGAATTTGAGCGTAAAATATCTGCCGAAATATCTCTTAGTTTTGTGGGAATATTTGAAGCAGGATAATATTTAGATTTTTCTTTTACAATTTGTTCAATGTTTTCTCCATTTATCTTTGTAATTATATCACCAATTTTCAGCCCAACTTGGCTTCTAAGTTCATCGTTGTAGTAATCTGTTACAACTAATTGATTTTCTATGAACCGAACGTGTATTGGTGAATAATTAACGCCTTTCCATTCGTCTATTTTATTAGCGCCTCCCCAAAGATTAGCGTGGGTATCTTGAACGTCTCCAATAATACGAAGAGCAGCAAATTCATATTCCAACTCATTTTTTGCGTTTAGAAAAACAGGAATATATTCTCTTAGTTTTATATTCCAATCTTTGTCCATCAAGTGTTTGTAAGGAAAAAAATAATTTATCATATTCCAATATCTATAAAGTGATAGTAATCTATAACCATCATCGGGATAAGGCATATTTGAATATGCATTTTCATTTTTAAAATCAGGATTACCATTAGGCGCCATTCCAATATAATAATTCTTGCCTTGTGAGCGATTTTTATAGATATAGAGTAGTTTATTTTTTAAGTCCTCTTCCTGATTATCAATCCATTTTAAGTCAGGCTTAAGTATCGCATCTTCATCAGTTGGCTTACATTTTGAGCATTTTTCTAATTGACTTAATGAATCTATCCAATTCATGATAATATTATTTCTTTCCTTATCGTTTTTAACCTTAAGATATTCTGGTAAAAATCTAAAAAGCTGATAGTCCCAATTATAGTTTCCTTTTGCAATTCGAGGATGGTAATATTTCAAGAAGCCCCAAACTCTTCCGAGTAATTCTAAAGCATTAATATTCTGTGATGTTAAATTGGAAAATTCAATCAATGAGCCATTATCAAACTCTTTATCGAGTTGCGCTTTTGATAATTTCTTTTTAACCTCTTTTAATGTCTCTACATTTTTACCATCAATTGTCAAAACAAAATCATCAAACCATGCTTCTCCTTTACCAGAAAGTATTCCTGCAATAAATATATTCTCTGCTTCTTTTGGATAATCAAGCGTTATACTATATTTCTGCCAATCTTTTGTTCCTATTAACTTTTGATCTTGCATATTGTTAAATGCCAAAGCATTTCCGTTACCATCAATTCGTAATAGCAAACCTGCAAATCCATTTTTAACATCATTAATTTTCATATAGCCCTCAAGCTTGATAGTTTTGCCTTCATAATTAGCGGGTATTTTGTATGCTATGCTACCAAAGGAACTTCCAGCTTCATCGGAAGTTATTTTCCCAGCTTTTTCCCCTGAATTGGATAATGAATCAATAGTTAAATTGTAATCCCCCCATTTAAACCACCCGTCTGAAAGATTATTTTTTTCTTTTTGATTCTCAAATCCAAGATTATATTTTTCACTTTTTTGAGCTTGACAGTTTACTAAAATTGTTATTACAATAAAGAAGGGTAGAATTTGTTTCATTAGTTATTTTTTAATTTGCTAAGGAAGATTAAATATAAAGAATACAATTACTTGTCACAAAAAATAAATGTACTGACAAATTCAATAAACGCATTCAGACAAAAGTTATAACCTGAATTGAGAGGGCGTTATTTGATAGTATTTATAGTAAAAGATATGTTTTTTAATTGAAATTTAGGTTTTAATCCTTGCGACCCTTTGGGGCACCCTTTCTTAGCAAGGGAAGGAGAGTGGTAAACCTCACTTTTTAATACTAAACCGTCCTGTTGTTTTATCAAAATGAATCGTATCTTTCGGAAAAAGAGCGTCAAAATGCCCAGCTTCAATTAAATTACAAGGCGTATCAAAATAATTGGCTTTGTCTGTCATAACCATCATTTTATCACTTAACTGAATGGCTAAATCGATTTCGTGCGTAGAAAACAGAATTGTTTTATTGCTTTCTGAAACGAGCTTCTTCAATAATTTTAAAATATACGCACGATGGTATAAATCGAGATGGGTGGTAGGTTCATCGAGAATGATGATGGGTGTATCCTGTGCCAACGCTCTTGCAATCGCTACACGTTGCATTTGTCCGTCGCTTAGCTCAAAACATTTTCTGTGTGCTAATGTTTGCGTTTCTGTGGCTTGAAGCGCGTTGTTTACTGCTACTTTATCTTTTTCACTTAGCGTGCCCATCCAACTCGTATAGGGCTGTCTTCCCAAAGAAATAAGTTCTAAAACAGTTAGGTTTTTGGATGCTGGCGGTTCGGTTAACACCACACTTATTTGATTTGCGAGTTCTAAGGTTGAATAACTTTGTAAGTTTTTTTTCTTAATTAGGATATTTCCAGAGAGTTTAGGTTGCATGCCAGCTAACGTTCTCAGTAATGTAGATTTTCCAATACCGTTCGCACCAACTAGACCAACTAACTCTCCTTCAGAAAAACTGAAATCTATGTGTTGAGAAACAGGTATTTCTTTTTTCTTTTTGAAATAACCGACACGTAAATCCTGTGCTTGTAAGGTGATATGTTTTGTTTCCGAAGGCATTAGAACAGCAATTTACGTTTTCTAACTAATAACCAAATTACAACCGGTGCACCAATTAGGGATGTGATGGCATTAATAGGGAGTGTATATTCACTAAAAGGAAGTTGTGCAATGGTATCGCAGATCAACATTAATAAGCTTCCACAGATTAATACCGCTGGAATTAAAACCAGATGATTAGAGGTTTTAAAAAACTGCCGTGCAATATGCGGAACGGCTAATCCCACAAATGCTATGGGACCTGCAAAAGCCGTAATGCTTCCAGCTAAAATACTGGTAGCAATGATGATTAAAAAAGTGGTGCGTTTTATATGAAGCCCCATACTCTTGGCGTAGTTTTCTCCCAAAAGCAATGCATTTAATGATTTACTACTTACAACAGCAATAAACAGCCCTAAAAACGTACAACAACTTAAAATTAAAATACCTTGCCAAGATTGATTGCCTAAGCTTCCAAAGCTCCAAAAAATGTATTGCTGTAGTTTTTCAGCATTACTGAAATAGGAGAGTACGGCTACGACAGCCGCGGTAACACTCCCGAACATCAATCCAATAATTAATATCGCCATGGTGTCTTTTACCCGAAATGTAACCATTAAAACCGCTAAAAGGACTAAAAAACTGCCTACTGCAGAGGCGATAACCAAGCTCCATTCGCTTACTAAAGCAGTTCCTAAAAAGCCGCCAAAAGCACCAGCTCCTAAAATTAAAAGTGCAACTCCTAAACTGGCACCGCTGCTCAGCCCCAATACAAAAGGCCCTGCCAAGGGATTTCTAAAAAGTGTTTGCATTAATAAACCGGAAACCGCAAGTCCGCCGCCTGCTAAAACCGCAGTTATGGCTTTCGGTAAACGGTAATCGATTATAATGTAGTTCCAGGTTTCTTTTGAAGCATTCCCTCCGAAAATTCCTTTCACTACTTCGTCAATAGGGATGGAAACCGATCCTAAACTTAGATTTACTAGAAAAAAGGCTAGTAACGAAAGGCATAGCACTATAAAATAAGCACGATATGTTTGGGTGGTTTGCATCCTTATTTCAATTTACTGAAAAAGTACAATTCGTGTTCTGGCAATACGTCAGGATGTATAATTTTAATAATGTCTTTTAATACGATATCTGGACGATTAGGAGCCAATTCATAATAAATCACGCCGCCGGTTTCTCCCACTAAAGTTGTATTTGAGTAGATGTTGTTGTTTTGATACGCTGAAAACTCACTATACACAGAGTGAGCATCTTTCAGTTGTTGTTTACTGGAAAATTGTCCAGGGCCAACCCAAAAGTCGGCGTCTTTTCCTTTTTCTAGCACAGACTCCAAATTAAGGGAAAGGCTTCCCGTCCCTTCGGTATCCTTCCATAAATAGGTTCCGTTGGCGTCTTTTATAAATTGAGCACCCCAACTACCGCCTTTAGGCATATACCAAACATCTTTAAACATCGCACCACTTAAAACGGTAGGCGAGGTAGTAGCTTTTGCCGCTTTTTCTTTTGCTGAAATATAATTGGATTCAATTTCTGTAAAAATACTATCGGCTTTTTGCTCTTTATTGAATAGCGCTCCAAAAAACTTAATCCATTCTGCTTTCCCTAACGGGGATTGTTCGGTCCAATCGGAGTTGTATAAAACTGGAATGCCAGTCTTTTC
The DNA here is from genome assembly GCF_963974425.1 of uncultured Marixanthomonas sp. Lineage (NCBI taxonomy): Bacteria > Pseudomonadati > Bacteroidota > Flavobacteriia > Flavobacteriales > Flavobacteriaceae > Marixanthomonas > uncultured Marixanthomonas sp. Next base: position 11,043 of record NZ_CAXBCK010000045.1, on the reverse strand, counting down.
AATAGTGGAAACCGTTTTGTTGTTTCCTTCTACAGCAAAGGTTACAACCAAATCAGGGTTTAAGTCGATTAATACTTCGGTGTTTATAGATTCGTTTTTGCCTAATTCAGTAATGTTGCCTTTGTCAATTCGTTTTCTTGTTGCTTCAGAAGAAATATAAGAGAGGTTTGGAAACCCAACTAACGATTTTGTTTCGTCTAATAGTTCTAATGACGGAATATGTGTAGTTGAGGTAACCACAATATTTTTAACAGGAACATTTACAACGGCATCAAAGTCAGAATCCTTTGGGAGGGAACCTTTTTCTTCAACCAAAGCATATGTAAACTCCGTATCGGTATCAGGCCACGGTTCTTTTAAGGTAATTACTTTATAGCCGTCGTACACATTGATAGAAAAACCTTTCGCGTGGTTAATTTCAACCTGCTTTTTAGTTTCATTTATAGATGCTTTATCTGTTTCTGTATCGGTAGATTGCTTATTCTCTTTACACGAAATAAGAAGAAACAAGACGGAGGTAAGTAAGACGATTTTTTGCATATTCAAAAATAAAGGTTTTTGTTTGGCTGGTGCAACGAAAATAAAATCTTATTTTTGCAGCGAATTTTGGTGAGTATCGCTACCAACGAGTAACGATTCTCTTAAAAAGGGAATTCGGTTATAATCCGAAGCTGTTCCCGCAACTGTACACCGTCTCAATATAATTGAGATTATGAAAACTTCACCACTGTGTTTTATTAGCACGGGAAGGTTCATACAAAGGTAAGCCAGGAGACCTGCCAAGGTTTGTTAACGAAACAAAGCAACCTTCGGGAAAAAGGTTTTTGGTGTATGAAACATACTATACTTTTATTTCTAGCAACCTTTCTGTTTGCCTCTACATTGTATGGGCAGGATAAACCTATTGATTTAGGAGAAGTATTGATTGTAGCCGATACCAAGCTAAAAGATTTTAGCAATACCCAAGAAACGGTAACGCTCAGCGATAGTATTATACGAAAAAGTAAACCCTCGCTCACCAATTTACTGAATACGAATACCACCATTTATTTTAAAGAAAATGGAGCTGGAATGGTTTCTTCTCCATCTTTTAGAGGAACGACCGCACAACAAACCGCTGTTGTTTGGAATGGTATCAACATCAATTCACAATTAAATGGGCAAACCGATTTTAATACCATCAACCCGACGGTTTTCGATGAACTTACCGTTAGAAGTGGCGGAGGCAGCGTGCTCTACGGAAGTGGAGCCATCGGCGGAACCATACATCTTACCAATACCCTAAACTATAAAAAGGGTTTCAGAAATTCGGTTTCACTAGATTATGGAAGCTTTGACACCTATGCTGTTACGTATACTGGGGAAGTGGCAACAAATAAATTCAACACTAAAATAGCAGTCAACCGAAGTGGTTCTAAGAACGATTTTGAGTACGTAGAAAAAGAAGGTAAAAACTTAAACGGCTCTTTTTACAACACCAGTGTTAACACCACTATTGGCTATAAAATCGATAGTGTCAACTCACTGACCTTGTATAACTATGTTTATGACGGAGAGCGTCACTTTTCATTGATTTTCCCTTCAGAATTACCTACAAAATACAACGATTTCAACACCCGCAATTTGTTGGAATGGAAAGGGGACTATGCTAATTTTACTTCAAAACTAAAGCTTGCTTATTTAACAGAAGAGTATAAATATTTCCCCAACATTGATAAACCTGGTTTTTCTACTGCCAATGTAGAAAGTTTTATGGCTAAATACGATGCCGGTTTTAATATTTCCGAAAAGATACAAGTAAATGGGGTAGTAGATTTTACCCAAAACAAAGGAGAAGAAACTAATATTCAGCAAGAGACCAGAAATATTACTGCTTTTAATTTATTGCTGAAACATAATGTGTCGAATCGATTTTTATATGAAATCACCGCTCGTAAAGAGATTACCAACACCTATGAGAGTCCGTTTTTGTATTCAGCCGGCGCGAGTTTTAAAGCAACCAGTTTTTATACCGTGAAGGTGAATACTTCTAAAAATTTCAGAATACCAACGTTTAACGATTTATACTGGCAGGGAAGCGGTAACCCAGATTTAAAACCTGAAACATCGTATCAGGCCGAATTAGGAAATCACTTCAATTTTCAGAATATTGAATTAGGAATCACCGGGTATTACAATGCTTTGCAAGATATGATTAGGTGGCTGCCTAGCGGTTCTGCTTGGATGCCTGTTAATACAGAAAAAGTAAAAATTTACGGACTTGAAAGTCAGTTGGGCTGGAATCATACCATTGGTAAGCATCATTTTTCAGCAAATGCAACCTATGCATACACGGTTTCAAAAAACGATAAAACCGACAAACAATTAATTTATGTGCCCTACCATAAAGGGACAGCCACGTTTGGGTATGCTTTGAATCAATTTTCAGCGTATTATCAATTTTTATACGTGGGTGAGGTGTTTACCAATTCAGATAACGATCCTAAGTATAATGTTGATGCTTACAACTTATCAACGGTAGGATTGGATTATTCCTTCGGAAGAAATAAAAATTACACATTAGGTTTTACAGTGCGTAACCTATTAAATACAGCATACGAGAGTGTTGCCAGCAGAGCGATGCCCGGAAGAAATTACAATTTACATATAAACCTTAATTTTTAAATAAAATGAGAAAAATAACAAGTCTATTAATTTTAGCTTTAATCGTTTCAATTAGTTTATCATCATGTAGTAGTGACGACGATGCACCAATTACCGAAGAAGAGGAAGAAGAAGTACCGTTGGGAGATTATGAAAATGGAATGTTTATCCTTAATGAAGGAAATGGGAACCCTGCAACGGCATCGGTTAGCTTTTTAGCTGATGATGGAATGTTACTGAATGATATTTTTAGAACCGTAAACCCAGATGCCGAAGAGATAGGGTCGTATTTGCAAAATATGTTTTTTGATGAAACCAGAGCATTTATTGTATCTGGATCGGCAAATAGTGTAACAGTTGTAGACCGCTATACATTTGAGTATATAGCAACAGTAAGCGGTGATTTTGAAGCACCTCGTTACGGTACAGTAGCAAATGGATTCGCTTATGTAACAAATACTGCAGATTATGCAACTGGTGATGATGACTTCTTTACTGTTATTAACCTTACTGATTATACAACGACAAGAGTTGACTTAAACAATTGGTCTGAAAAAGTATTAGAACATAATGATAAAGTATATGTTGCTAACGGTTATTATGGAAGCGGAAATTCAATTACTGTTTTTAACCCACAAAGTAATTCTGTAGAAGCAGAAATTGACTTAGGTGCTGGGAATGCTCCAAATTCTTTTGAAGTTGAAGATAATACATTATATGTTCTTACTTCAGGTTTTGGTATTGATGGAAAGGTTTTTAAAATTGATCTTTCAAGTAATCAAATCACGTCAACTATTGAAATTCCTTCAGAAATTGAATCAGTGAGAAACTTATCTATAGAAGACGATAGTATTTATTTTACATCAGGGGCTTCGGTATATAGCCTTGGTATTAATGAAACTTCAGTTTCTACAACACCGGTATTGACATATGATTCTAATTCAGAATATGGAGTAATGTACGGTTTTGAAGTAGAAGACGATGCGATTTACATTTCTGATGGTGGTGACTTTGCTTCAGATAGTGAAGCATACCAATACAGCTTAGATGGAACCTTACTAGAAACATTTACCGTAGGAGTTGGACCAAACGGGTTCTATGAAAATGACTAATTAGTTTGTTTTAATTTTTTGTTAAGAAAGCCGCCTGATATTAAGTTAGGCGGCTTTTTGTTTTTAACTGATAAATTATGAGCTGAATGTCTTAATGTTCAGCTAACATAATTTGGTATAAAGGCGAGTTTGCTTTACTACTTGATATTTCCTCTATATCACTAACAACGTTCCGTGAAGCAGGTTTTGGAAAACCGGGTACAATTTCGGAAAGCGCAGTGGCTAAAAAAGGTTCGTTTACATCACCCAACATACCTAAGTTGGCATAATCTTCATCTAAAGCAATATCTGGTGCCAAACCATCCACATAGTCTGTGTTTCCTGCAGTATTAGCGGTTTTAAATACCAACGGTAACATAGCGTACGTATGGTTAGGATTTGCATTACTGCGTCTAAAGCCTGGGGCTGGGGCATCGTATAATAAAAAAGAAGCCTGAAACTTTCCAGTCGTATTTTGCCCAATCTGAACTACATTTATGTATGGATTAAGACTGTTAATAACCAATTCACTTGCTGAAGCAGTTCGCCCGGTTGTTAAAATATAAACATTGGTTAATTGTAAACTGTTTATCGCACTTCCGTCACTGATGGATGAGTCAAAAAGACCATTTTCAGCATATTCATCTTGTCGGTCTGGATTCCATTGTTCGGTATAAAAAAGCTCTCCGTTAAACTGACCGGTAATCATACTGGCCAGATCGACAGCTGTTTCCACAGCACCACCACCATTGTAGCGAAGATCTAATACCAAATCGGTTACGCCATCTGCTTGTAAAGAGGCAAAAGCGGCGTTGAGGTCGTGATCAAAATCTCTAGTGAAGCTATTATACATTATATAACCGATTTTTTGACCCTGAACGTCTAATGTTTTTGCTATATAAACAGGATTTTCGGTGTACTGTTGTTTTATTAGTGATGCTGTTTCGCCGGTTGAAGTGATAGTTGTGCCATCAAAAGTAGCTAGACCAATGCTATAGGAGTTTTGGGATAACAGCTCAGAGAAATTGTTTTCATTAATTTGCTGTCCATCTACTGAATTAAAAATATCACCACGCTGTAATCCTGCGTTTTCTGCATCGGTGTTAGGCAACACATAGCGTACGTAACCAAATACATTTGTTGGGTTGTTTGGGTAGCGTACTAAACCATATTCCATTCCATTACTTTCTGAAACCCCAGAAAGGGAGTTTTCCAACTCTATATAATCATCAACTAAAATACTGAATCGGTCTTCTGGTACTGTTAAAAAGGCGAACAAGCTTTCAGGCGAATCATAACTACTTAAAAAGTTGTTCAGTTCTTGCTCACTTGAAAAAGCATCATCGGCAAGTTCTGGTTTGTCAGCTTTATAGAGGTAGAAAAAATTGAGGCCGCGATAAATGAAATTCTGAATTTCTAATTCTGAAGCAGTACGTGGGTTATCATCTGTATCTTCAAAACAAGAAGTAAATAAACCAGCGGTGATTAATAAAAGCAGTATAAGTTTCTTTTTCAAGGTGTTGGGGTTTTGGTTTTAATTTAGTCTAATAACCACAAAATACTTACAATATTGTGAATATGAAAATTACGGGGTTTAGAATCATTTTCTGAATCAAATATAATATATCTACTGTTTACTTGTAGTTTTATTGTTTCAGAAATAAAAATGTAACAAAAGTTATAGTTGTTCGTCGTAATTATAGAGAGCCATAACAAAGCTTTCATACAACCACCAAAAAATGAAACAAAAAGAATTTATAGCAACCGTGCTTCCTTTTAAGGATAAGTTGTATCGTCTTGCAAAGCGAATTCTTGTTTCGGGCGATGAAGCTGAAGATGCTGTACAAGAAGTGTATTTGAAATTATGGAAAGGGAGAAATAAAATTTCAAACTATAAAAACCCAGAAGCTTTTGCCGTGACAATGACAAAAAATTATTGTCTGGACCGGTTAAAGTCGAAACAGGCTTCTAACTTGAAGATTGTACATAGCAATTACAAAACTTCAGAAAATATAGAAAAGAAGATTGAAGCAAATGATGGGGTACAATTAGTTTTTAGAATAATGGAAACCCTACCTGAACAACAACGCATTATATTGCAGCTGCGAGATGTAGAACAGTTTGAATTTTCAGAAATCGCAAAAATGTTGGATAGTACCGAAACAGCAGTGCGCGTAAATTTATCCCGAGCCAGAAAAGCGGTGCGAGAAGAATTGATTAAAAAACACAATTATGGAATTAGCTAGAATAGAAAAATTACTAGATGCCTATTTTGAAGGCAATACCAGCCTTGCTGAAGAAGCTATTTTGCGAAACTATTTTGCTCAAAATGAAGTAGCACCTCATTTAGCTGCTTATAAACCTATGTTCGATGGTTTTACACTTGCCAAGAAAGAGGTTTCTAAACAAGATGTACAGGTAACAGAAAAACAATTTACCGTACGAAGATGGTGGTATGGTGTTGCAGCTTCAGTAGTATTGGCTATTGGCGTAGCAGGGTTTATGTTCTCTGAACCAAAATTAACACAAGAAGAACAAGAAGCCTTGGTCGCTTTTGAAAAAACAAGAGAAGCCATGCAAATGATGTCACAGAACTTTAATGAAGGAGCCGAAGAGCTCAGTTATATATCAACATTTACACAAACAAAAAACAAAATTTTAAAATAACCCTTAACTATATAAAAATGAAAAAGTCACTTATTTTAATTGCTTTATTGGCAGTACCTTTTTTCGCTTCAGCGCAAAAAGCTTTCGATATGTTCGAAGATGAGAAGGATGTAACCTCCTTTGTCGCTACCAAAAATATGTTCAAACTCCTTAGTAAAATGGATTTTGACTCTAACGATCCAGAGGTAAAAGAATACCTAGATTTAATAAACAACTTGGAAAACATCAAGATATTTACTACTGAAAATGTTTCCGTTGCTTCAAAAATGAACGATGCAGTTTCAAAGTATACTTCAGGGAATTCTAGCCTTTCTGAGCTAATGCGAGTAAAAGACGATGGTAAAAACATCAAGTTTTATTCAAAAGAAGGAAAAAACGAAAATCACGTAAGTGAATTGTTGATGCACCTTACCGGAAATCTTGATGGGAAAGAACGTACTGTAATTATGAGCATTACCGGAGATATAGACCTTAAAAAGGTATCGAAACTCACTAAAGACCTAAACGTTCCTGGAAGCGATGCATTAAAAAACCTTGACGATAAAAAATAATAATTATGACACTAGCAAAATATTTAATAGGTATTACCTTAGCGAGCCTTGCACTGTTTTCTTGCGACAACTCAGAATCCTTACAACAATATTTAGTTGATAAACAGGATGACGATAAATTCTTAAAAGTGGATTTAGCCACTAGTTTGTTGCAAAATGAAAACAGCGACTTTACGCAAGAAGAAAAGGACATTCTGGCAACCGTTAAAAAAATAAACGTTGTTGCGTATCCTTTAAAAGGAGAAAACATTACTGATTACCAAACTGAAAAAGACAAGGTGAAGTCTATTCTTGCAGAAGAAAAGTATAAAACCTTACTTAAAATGGGCTCTAACAACCGTGGTGCTACCTTAAAGTACACCGGCGAAGAAGATGCGATTGATGAGCTTATTGTCTTTGCTAGTGATGAGGAGCGTGGTTTTGCGGTTTTCAGGTTAATTGGAGACAAGATGCGTCCTGATAAAATGATGAAGTTGATGAACTCCATTGACAACGGTGATATTAACATAGACCAATTGAGTGGAATAGGAGATATCTTAAGTATGGGAACTGATAGTTCTGCTGCTAAAAAGTAAAACGTACTACTCACATTCAATAAAAAAAGCTTCAGATATTTTCTGAAGCTTTTTTCATATTAGACTATTGGGAAATTAAATCCCCGTATAATTAGAAGGCGTAATGACCCGCATTTCTTCTTTAACAGCTTCGGAAACGTCTAAAGTTTCAATAAAATCGGCCATGGATTGTTTTGTGATAGCTTCATTAGTTCGAGTAAGGCCTTTTAGTGCTTCGTATGGATTTGCATAGCCTTCTCTTCGTAGAATGGTTTGAATGGCTTCGGCTACAACCGCCCAGTTTTTCTCAAGGTCTTCATTAAATTTGGCTTCATTCAGTAATAATTTACCCAAGCCTTTTAAGGTTGACTGAAAACCAATTAACGTATGTCCAATTGGCACGCCAATGTTTCGTAATACGGTGCTATCAGTTAAGTCACGTTGTAAGCGGCTAATAGGTAATTTAGCTGAAAGATGCTCAAAAATAGCATTGGCAATTCCTAAATTTCCTTCGCTATTTTCAAAGTCGATTGGGTTTACTTTATGTGGCATAGCCGAAGAACCTACTTCGCCTTTTTTAATTTTCTGCTTAAAGTAATCCATGGAAACGTAACTCCAAATATCACGATCTAGATCAATTAAAATGTTATTGATTCGTTTCAAGCAATCAAACAAAGCCGCCATATGGTCGTAATGCTCAATTTGCGTGGTAGGGAAGGAGTGGTGTAATCCTAATTTGGATTGCACAAAATTTTGTCCAAAAGTTTTCCAGTCTACATTAGGATAAGCAACTTTATGGGCATTGAAATTTCCTGTAGCGCCGCCAAATTTAGCAGCACTTTTAATATTGTCCAATAAATCGAATTGTTCATCAATTCGAGTAACAAACACGGCAATTTCTTTTCCTAAGCGGGTAGGAGAAGCTGGTTGACCGTGCGTACGCGCTAACATTGGAATGTTTGCCCAATCTTCAGCTAACTCTTTCAATTTCTTTTTTACATCTAACAACAAAGGTACATAGACCTCGTTCATGGCTTCTTTTAAAGACAACGGAATGGCAGTGTTGTTTATGTCTTGCGATGTTAAACCAAAGTGGATAAACTCTTTAGATTTTTCCAATCCTAACCCATCAAACTTTTCTTTTATAAAATACTCAACCGCTTTAACGTCGTGGTTGGTTACTTTTTCTGTGTCTTTTATTTTTTGAGCATCTTCTGTGGAAAAGTTGGTGTATAACTCCCGAAGTGCTTCAAATTTTGAGGTGTCAAAATCACTTAACTGTGGCAGCGGAAGTTCTACCAAAGCGATAAAATATTCAACTTCTACTTGTACTCGGTATTTGATAAGAGCTTCTTCAGAAAAGAAAGGGATAAGACCTTTTGTTTTGGATGCGTATCGACCATCTATTGGTGAAATTGCTTGTAATGCGTTGTTAGCCATGGATTGAAATTTAAAGGTGCAAAGATACTAATTTTTAACACCTAAAGCGTCGATTTTTCACTTCAGTTTACTCTCCTTTTTTTCTGAAATTCAGTAATCTGTTTAATTGTTTTTTTTCCTCTGGCTTTATAACCTGCGCTTCCTACGTGAATGTTTTGTTCGATAATTTGTTGTAATTCGGGGTGAATCCATTCAAATTCGGTGCCTAAATAAAATAATGCTGTCATCGCCCGCGCCTGGCAGGCTATTTTTTTATCACTTATCAACCAATCAAAGCAACACTCGGTCATTATTTTTTTATGTGCTTCGGTACATTGTAAGCGTATTTTTTCTTCTTCCTTTTTGTAATATGAAATCGCAATAATTTCACAAATATGTGCCAACGGTCTAAGGGTTTGATCACGGGTTATGGTGGGTAGCTTTTCAAAAAAGAAATCTAAATGAGGTAGTAAAAAGTCTGGCTCTTCTAAATAAACAAATTCCAAAACCCAAGCGGCTTTATATGATAGCTCATCTTTTGTGGTAAGATAATAGGTAAGTAGCTCGCCAAACGTTTCGGGATGAGCAATTACCCAATGCGCAGTATCTAACCGGTTTTTTCGGTATGCCTTTGTGTAAGATAGTTGTTGTAATAATTCAGAAGAACTCATTTAAACAGCTAATTTTTCAATTTCAGCAATTACTTTCGGAACTCCCGTAGAAGCATTTTCAGCAAAAACAGAAATTCGCTCTGATGAAGAAATAGAAGGATTAGGATCCACAAAAAAGATAGGCACATTTTCCGAAGCAAATTGAAGCAATCCCGCGGCAGGATACACTTGCATAGATGTCCCAACGATAATTAAAATATCAGCTTGAGCAACGTAGTGCATTGCTTCATCCATCATTGGTACCATTTCACCAAACCAAACCACGTGTGGTCGTAATTGATGGTTTTCATCACAACAATCACCTGGGTTGAGGTCTTTTTTCCACTCTAAAACCGTAGTTTCATTGCCTGTACTGCGTACTTTTAATAATTCGCCGTGTAAATGAACTACGTTTGAGCTTCCTGCTCGTTCGTGTAGATCATCTACATTTTGAGTTATAATCGTCACTTCATGGTTTTGTTCTAATTCAACCAAAGCTTTATGAGCGGTATTGGGCTGTACTTCTAGCAATTGCTTTCTTCGTTTGTTGTAAAAGTCTAATACCAATTCGGGGTTTTTAGCAAAACCCTTGGGGGAGGCCACTTCCATTATGTCGTGATTTTCCCACAGGCCGTTGCTATCCCTAAAGGTATTAATTCCACTTTCGGCACTTACACCAGCGCCCGTTAAAACTACAATCTTCATTAATCTATTTTTTATATCTTCGTTTTTTTAAAAATACTTATTTCTATTGGATTCTCAACTTTTAAAATATTTGCAAAACCATATAACCGATAAGCGGAAAGCTCTTTTTAAAGAGGTGTTGGCTAAGCGAACGCGGCATTTTACTGTGGTGACCGAAGATGTATATCAACTGCATAATACGAGTGCCGTGATGCGAACCTGCGATGTTTTTGGGATTCAAGACCTGCATGTTGTAGAAGAAAAACTGGGTAAACGAGTGGACCGAGAAATCGCGATGGGTGCACAAAAATGGGTGAGTTTAAATCGGTACGACTCTATAGCAAGTTGTATGGATGACCTTAAAAATCAGGATTACCAACTTATTGCTACGACACCGCATAACGAATCGACTATTTTACATGAGTTTGATGTATCCAAAAAAAGCGCTTTTTTCTTTGGAAAAGAACGAGAAGGACTAAGCGATACGGTTTTAAATAATGCTGATGGGTATTTAAAAATACCGATGTACGGTTTTACCGAAAGTCTGAATATTTCGGTTTCCGCAGCCATTATTTTGCAAGATGTGGTAACGCGTCTCAAGCAAAGTGATGTGAATTGGCAACTTTCTGAAGAAGAAAAGTATGAAATTGAGTTACTATGGACAGAGAACACTCTAAAAAGTTCCGAAGAAATAATTAAAAGGTATCAAGAGCAGAAAAAGTAGTAGATTAGATGCTAGATGCTAGATGCTAGATGCTAGATGCTAGATGCTAGATGCTAGATG
>NZ_CAXBCK010000044.1:0-32794 GCF_963974425.1 uncultured Marixanthomonas sp. | reverse complement strand
AAAACCAATCATTAGATTAAGAAGTAGTAATTTTATACCTTTAATAATTCAACTGATTTAAATTAGATTAGGCAACTATGCACATTGACTTACCTGAAAAAAGATATTACAGCATAGGTGAAGTCGCCGAAGCTTTTGATGTAAACACCTCTCTTATCCGTTTTTGGGAAAAGGAATTTGATGTTTTAAAACCAAAAAAAAACGCAAAAGGAAACCGTAAATTTACCCAAGAGGATATAAAAAATTTAGAATTTATCTATCATTTGGTTAAAGAGCGCGGCTTTACCCTCGAAGGTGCCAAAACCCATCTAAAAGAAAACAAACAAAAAACATTAAGCCGTTTCGAGATTATCCGTAAATTAGAAACAGTAAAAGCAGAATTGCTTAAAATAAAAGACCAACTTTAAAATATAAATTATGAAAAAATGGCTCATCCCCGTAATAATAATCGTTGCCCTTGTGGCAATTGGTGGATTTTGGTTTGTAAACGTTAACAACAGGCTTGTGCCTATGGATGAAAACGTTACAGCACAATGGGCAAATGTAGAAAGCTCATACCAACGTCGAGCAGATTTAATTCCAAACATTGTAAAAACCGCAAAAGGCTACGCAGAGTTTGAACAACAAACATTAACGCAGGTTATTGAAGCTAGAAGCAAAGCAACTTCGGTTACTATCGACCCTTCCAATATTACGCCAGAACAGCTAGCGCAATTTCAACAAGCCCAATCGGGGTTAACTTCTGCCCTTTCAAGATTATTGGCTACGTTTGAACGATACCCAGACCTTAAAGCAAATGAAAACTTTAAGGAACTAATTAACGAGCTGGAGCGTACTGAAAATCGAATAAACGTAGAACGGAATCGTTTTAATGATCAGGCTCGTATTTTTAATTCGGAAGTGCGACAATTTCCAACAACTATTGCAGCAAGCATCCTAGGTTTTGAACGCAAAATATATTTTGAAGCAGACGCTGGAAGTGAAGATGCACCCGAAGTAGAATTTGATTTTAATAGCTAACAAGTCCTTTTTTATATGTCTAAAGTAGAAGATTTCCTTTCCGCCAATGCCGAAGGCGATATTATTGAAGCCATTCGCACAGCCGAAAAAAACACCTCGGGTGAAGTTCGAATTCATTTAGAAGCCCATAGTGAAATAGATCCATTTGAACGCGCTGCCGAAGTTTTTGATATGTTGCATATGAACAACACCAAACAAAGCAATGGAGTTCTAATTTATGTTGCTGTAGAAGACCGCACGCTTGTAATTTTAGGCGACAGTGGTATAAACGATGTTGTGGCGCCCGATTTTTGGGAAAGTACCAAAGACACCATTATCAGTCAATTTAAGGAAGGTAATATGGAACAAGGCTTAGTGGATGGTATTCTCATGGCTGGTGAACAGCTTAAAAAACACTTCCCATATCAAAAAGATGATAAAAACGAATTACCTGATGATATTTCAGTAGGGTGAATTAGTTGGTAGTTGGGCCTTCGATACATTCCTCCTAACGTCGGAACACTCAGGCACCGATGTTGGTAAATAAAAAAATTGATAAGAGTATGCTCAGATTATTTCAGAAATACAATTTCATTTTACTTTTAATAGGATTCCTATTTTTTTCTGAAACAAGTATTGCGCAATATGATATTCCCCCAAAGCCTACAAAACAAACAGAGCAAACTTCGGTTTACGATTATGTCGGTTTATTGAATCCATCCCAGAAAAAGAACCTCGAAAACAAATTAATACGATATGCCGATTCTACCTCGACACAGATTGTAGTAGCGATAATCAGCACCACAAAAGGGGAAGATATTTCGTTTTTAGGCGCCAAATGGGGCCAAAAATGGGGCATTGGTCAAAAAGATGAAGACAATGGAATTCTAATCATACTCGCCAAGGATGATCGTAAAATAGACATCAACACAGGCTACGGGATCGAATTACCGATTTAATGGCAGAGCGCATCATTAACCGCATTATGATTCCTGAATTTAAAAAAGGAAACTTCTATTCAGGCTTAGACCAAGGAGCCGATGCTGTTTTTGCTGCTTTGAATGGTGAGTTTAAAGAAGATAGGAATTTCAATAAAAAATCTAGTGGCGGCGGTGGTAACTTTGTTTTTATCGTTATTATTTTCATTATCATCATCATTGCACTAAGCTCTAAAAAAGGGGGACGTGGTGGAGGTAGTGGTGGCCGAAGAAGTGGTGGTCTACTCGATATGATTATTTTAAGCAGCATGGGACGAACCGGCGGATTTGGCGGTGGCAGTTCTGGTGGTGGCTTTAGCGGCGGTGGTGGCTTTGGTGGCGGCTTCGGCGGCGGTGGCTTCGGCGGTGGCGGTGCTTCTGGAGGATGGTAATGGAATAGTTAGTAGTGGTAGGAAAATCACTACGGTTTTTACCTGTAGGAAAAAGGACTGAATTCCTACAAAACAATGAACTATCTATGGCTTATCTATGGAGTATCCTTAAAGTATCTATGTGGTTAAATTGATTTACAACGCCTATTTTTTTATAAAATCAAAATATGGCTGTTTTCTAACTTTTTTTCCAGTTTCCAACACAAATCAATCAAACCAAAAATTGCCACCTCTTGTTTCCCCTTTTTTCCCGAGCGTGTTAAACTTGTAGCTAAATCCGACCATAAAATAGCGTTGCAACACGGTGCTTTGAACATCCTGAATGTAATCTTGTGTAGAAGTTCGGCGAGCGTTGGTATTTTGATTTAATAAATCGTAGGCTTTTAAAGTTATCAATCCTTTATCTTTCATAACAGAATAGGAAAGCGATGCATTCCAGAATAAAGCATCTTTTTGAAAACCAGGTGCAATGTTCGAATTATAGCTATACGTTATGTCATTATTCCATTCAAGCTTTTCAGGAAATGTTGTGGTGGTCTCTAACTGTAAATCGTGTACTACATACGTTCTGTCTTCAAACAAATCTAAATTAAACGTGTTTTTACTAAAAGACACTTCGTAAGAGGGTTCAATCTCAAATAACTCATCCCATATAAAGCCAACGCTTACATTTGGCGAGTACGTAAACGTTTTACTTGCGTATTGTACTTCGTTATTAAAGTTTACATTTCGGTTTCCACTAATAAAACCACCAACTTTATACTTAACACTTTTTACGCTATCAATTTTCACGGACTTATTATAGCCAACATTTACACTTCCACTGTAATATCCATCTACGTTTGCATAGGTTGTATTCCGAACAAAATTTTCATCAATAGTTGTTTTTGAAATCACTCTATCGTTTGTGAAGTTTCCGTTGAAATTACTATAAAACCCAGATTTTGTTTGAAAATCATAATTATTGAAACCCATATAAATGCTGTGATTATTTGATGGACTTAAGTTTGGATTTCCTTGAACAATATTTAATGGGTCTGAAACATCAACATACGGTGATAATAGTGAAACATTCGGTGCATCATTACGCAAATAATAGCCAGAATACATTCTAAACTTTTGGCTAAACTTATAACTTAAATTTGCTGAAAGTTCTACCGCATTAAAATCGTTTTCAAAATTAATATCGCGCAACGCATCTTCACTTTCCAGCGTTCTCATTACATAACCCAAGTTAATCCCGGTTCGTAATTTATCATCATTGTAACGCAGCCCTACTTCTGGACGTGACCTACTATCTGTATTTGTAAAATCGGTACTTTGATCAAGGTTGAAAAGCGAAAAATCTTGAGAAGTTTCATCAAAATCGAACACACTTTGGCGGTCTTCTCGTTTATCATTTCGGTAAGAATACTCTAAATCTAAATAAAGTTTTTTAGCCAATATAGGAAGTCTAAATTCTGGGGTAATTTCATATTGATTCGAGCTTTGCTCGCCATCGGTAAATTGATTTCTAATTATAGTTTCCGGATCATCACCAAAAATTTCAGTGTTCGAATTTGCTTTATTTTCAATTTCTGAATCTTCAATTTCATTCGTAATTGTTAGCTTAAAAAAACCACCCTTATTACCATACTTTTTAGTTAGGTTAAATCGATTTTCAAACGATTTCTGAATATTTTCTGAACTTCGTTCTGTAGTAGACTGGTTAGTCAACTCGCCATTTAAACGTGTGGTCTCTTCATTGTTACTAGAATACGATTCTCCCGTATTATATCGAAATTGCGGACGAATATTGATAAGAAAGGTTGAATCTATTTGGGTTTTAAAACGCAAATTAGCTGCGTGGCTATCGGAATTAGTTTTTGAACTTGAAGTGTTATTTGAAAAGTAACGATCGTCTGGTAAAATGTTCTCCCGATTGCGTATTTCATCATTAAATGAGTTGGCTGCGGAATAAAAGTAATCTGCTGTTAAGTCGGTTTCCTTTCCGAGATCATCTGCGTAATTGGCACCTGCCGTTCTGGAATTTGTAATTCCATCTCCGCCACCAAACATTCTACCATCAATATTAAAGGTACCATTACTATTAACACTCATATAACGAGCATTCCCGAACATTTTTTGAATTTCACCAAAACTAAACCCAGGTGAGTTAATATTGTTACCTCCAGCTAGGGCGCTTATTCGCAGGTCGTTGTCAAAATAATTAAGCAGCCCTGCGTATTCAAAACGCTCATCGGTACCCGCGCCACCTGCTACTCGACCAAAAATTCCTTTGTTTTTTTCTTCATCGATGGTGATATTAATTGTTTTATTCTCTTCATCTCCTTTTTCACCAGTGAAAGCTTCAGAATCTGTTTTCGTATCGGTAACTTGTATCTTATCCACTATTTCTTTAGTAAGATTTCGAGTCGCAATAGTAGGATCATCACCAAAAAAGGGTTTTCCGTTCACTAAAATCTTATTTACCGGTTTACCATTTACCGTTATATTTCCTTGGGAATCTACTTCAACGCCTGGGAGTTCCTTCAGCAAATCTTCTACATTGGCGTCTTTTTTTGTTTTGAAAGAAGCTACATTGAACTCCAACGTATCAGTTTTAACAGTTACGGGTGCCTGTGATTTAATAAGTACTTCATCCAACACATTATCATCTTCAGTGAGTGGAATTTCCCCTAAATTGATTTTATCTTTATCTAATAAAATTGATTTGAAATATGTTTTAAACCCCACATACGAAATGTATAAGTTTAACTTTTCATCTGCGGTTCTACCTTTTAGAAAGAAGTCGCCTTGTTTATCTGAAATGGTATACGTAACCAACGAGCTGTCTTTAACTCGCTGTAAGTATATGGTAGCCGACTCTAATGGTTCTTTTTTTTCTTTGGAAATAAGCTGTCCGGAGATTTCAAAGTCTTTGGTTTGTGAGAAAGATGCAACCGAAAGCAAAAGCAAAACCCAAGTTAATAGGTGCTTCATAGAAAATTAAATTTGATTGATGTTAGTTATAGTCTTAACGAAGATAATAACCTTTTCGTATAACTTAATAAACAATCAAAAAAATTCAGCTTATTTCTTCCGAAGGTAAATTTTTACCGGAACCCCTGTGAAGTCGAAATTTTCACGAAGCTTATTTTCCAAAAACCGTTTGTAAGGATCTTTTACATATTGTGGTAAGTTGGCAAAAAACGCAAAAGTAGGGTAAGGCATTGGTAATTGCGTTATAAACTTAATTTTCACGTACTTCCCTTTGTATTGTGGCGGTGGCGTAGCTTGAATAATGGGTAACAATACATCGTTCAATTTACTTGTTTTAATCCGTTTGCTTCGGTTTTTATAAACCTCAACCGCTGTTTCAATTGCCTTGAAAATACGTTGTTTGTTCAATACGGAAATAAATACGATTGGGACATCGGTAAAGGGTTCACATTCTTGACGAATGTGTTTTTCAAATTCTTTTACGGTGTTGGTTTCTTTTTCAACCAAATCCCATTTGTTTACCAGAATTACAACCCCTTTGTTATTGCGCTGTGCCAACCAGAAAATATTCTGTACTTGTCCGTCAAAACCACGAGTGGCGTCAAGTATTAAGATCATCACATCGCAATGCTCAATAGCACGGACACTTCGCATCACGGAATAAAACTCTAGATCTTCCTTTACTTTTGCTTTTCGTCTAATTCCAGCGGTGTCAACTAGATTAAACTCAAAGCCAAAACGATTGTAGCGAGTGTCAATACTATCACGTGTAGTTCCGGCGATATCGGTTACAATGTATCGTTCCTCACCTATTAGCGTGTTGATAAAGGATGATTTCCCTGCGTTTGGTCTTCCTACCACAGCAAAACGTGGTAATTCACTTTCTTCCTCTTCTTCTTTTTCTGGTAAGGCTTTTACTAAATCATCAAGCAACTCCCCTGTTCCGCTCCCGTTGATAGAAGATAGCGTGTAGTATTTTTCAACTCCTAGAGAATAGAATTCCACCGCATCATTTTCACGCGTGGCACTATCTACTTTATTTACGGCTAAAAAGAATGGTTTTTTAGACTTTCTCAACAAGGTCGCAACCTCTTCGTCCATTCCGGTTAAGCCGCTTTCTACATCAACCATGAAAATAATAGCATCTGCTTCTTCAATAGCTAACACAACTTGTTTATCTATTTCATCTTCAAAAACATCATCGCTTCCTTTAACATATCCACCGGTATCAATTAATGAAAATTCTTTGCCGTTCCAGTCACTTTTTCCGTAATGACGATCACGGGTAACACCGCTTACGGCATCGGTAATAGCTTCCCGTCGTTGGATTAATCTATTAAAAAAAGTAGATTTTCCTACGTTTGGTCTTCCTACGATAGCAACTATGCTCATGATTTTCTGTTTATTTTAAAAATGCAAAAGTACCGCATTTTAATGGTAGTTATTGTGTTTTTCTGAAATACCCTAATATACAAATTTCAAGTATTTCTTATAAAATATAAGTAGTGAACTAATTATTTCTGATTATATCCGAAACGTCTTAACTGTCTATCATCACTACGCCAGTTTTTATTCACTTTTACGTACGTTTCTAGGTGTATCTGTTTTCCGAAGAATTTCTCTAAATCCTTACGCGCTTCTACTCCTACACGTTTAAGTGCCGAACCTTTATGGCCGATGATAATTCCTTTTTGCGTTTCGCGTTCTACCATAATCACACTTCGGATACGGATAATATCATCATCTTCAAAAAACTCTTCGGTATCAATTTCTACAGAATAGGGAATCTCTTTTTTGTAGTGCATCAAGATTTTTTCCCGAATGGTTTCGTTTACAAAAAAGCGTTCTGGTTTGTCTGTTAATTGGTCTTTGGGATAAAAAGCAGGTGATTCTGGCAACACCTCTATAATGCGCTTAAATACTTCAGAAACACCAAAGTTTTCTAATGCTGAAATAGCAAAAATCTCCGCATTAGGAACTTTTTCTTGCCACATCTGTAGGGCTTCGGTTAATTTTTCTTCGTTTCCTTTATCTATTTTATTGATAAGAAGTAACACGGGAATATTAGCATTTTTTATTTTTTCAAAAAACGCCTCGTCTTTAAGGTCTTTTTCACCTAATTCAACCAAGTACAATAAAATATCGGCATCTTCAAAAGCAGATTTTACAAAATCCATCATGCTTTCCTGTAATTGGTACGCTGGTTTTATAATACCAGGTGTATCGCTTAGGATTACTTGAAAATCTTCACCGTTTACAATTCCTAAAATACGGTGACGCGTAGTTTGTGCTTTACTAGTAATAATAGAAAGTCGCTCGCCTATAAAAGCATTCATAAGCGTGCTTTTACCAACGTTTGGATTACCAATAATATTTACAAATCCTGCTTTATGTGCCATAATTTTAATTTGTTGCAAAGATACTTTAAAATGAATTACTCTAACCTACTTTCATCCCTACAATAATCATTATTAAAATTTTAACGGTAGAAAAGGTTCCTTGATAAACGTTAAGATTTCCTTTAACTAACAATAACAGCTCATTAACTAATATGGTAATAATCAATCAGTAACTTAGCTAATGAATAACAAAAAAACATAATTATGAAGAAGAAAAATTTAATACTCGTATTACTGATGTGCTTTAGCTTAACGCTTTTTGCACAAAATGACAAAGACCGTGAAGTAATAAATGATGCTGAAAAAGCGAAAGAAGCGTTTATTACTAAGAATAAATCAATGGCGAAATATTTCGCTGATGCTGATGCATACGTAATCTTCCCAAATGTAGGGGAAGGTGCCTTCATAGTTGGCGGTGCTTCTGGTAATGGTGCTGTTTATGAAAACGGACAACTTATTGGAATGGCAAAAATGAAAAAAGTAGATGTAGGCGCCCAAATAGGTGGTGAAGCCTACAGAGAAGCTATTTTATTTAATAGTGAAGAATCTTTGCAACGTTTTAAAGACGACGATTTTGAACTTTCAGCCAAAGTCTCAGCTGTATTGGTTAAAGATGGGGCTTCCTTAAACGCCGATTATAGAAACGGTGTTGCCGTGTTTACTATGCCAAAAGCTGGATTAAGCTTAGAAGCATCTGTTGGCGGACAAAATTTTGAATTTATTCCGTTTGAAAAATAAATAGAAAATGACATATTGAAAGAACGTCTTGTATTTTTTACAAGGCGTTTTTTATGTATAAGAAATGCTAAGTATTTTCAACTTTCTAACTTCATTTCCCAATTTAAAATCTACTGTTTCGCCAATTTTCGCACCTGTAACGGCTTTAGCAATTGGAGCAACAAATGCAATCTTACTTTTTGTTACATCGGCTTCATCGACACCAACTATTGTAAATTGCTGTTTGGTTTTGGTATCTAAATTTTGAATTTCTATTATAGCACCAAAACGTACCTCATCTTTAGGTTGCTCTTTAGGGTTAAGAACTCGCGCAGCATGAATGCGCTCATAGAGCAATTTAAGTTTCCCTTCAATAACTGCGAGAGTACGTCTTCGTTCTCGCTCATCGGTAATGGTTAATTCTTTAATTTCAGTTTGCAATCTTTCTCGTTCGTGCACTAACTGCTCCATGCCAGTTGGCGTAACATAATTTACCACTCCTTCGGGCAGTGCTGCCCGTGGCGGAATCATAGGTGGTTCTTCTTGATCGCCTTCTCTTACAAATCCTCTGCTCATAACAATGCCCGTATTTCGACGCCGCTCAATATAAAATGCGGCGGATATCTTTTAAAATTATACTTGCTTTCTTTTGAATATACTAAACTTTCAGCTTATTTCGTCCTCGATCATACAAAATAATACTGCCAGCCACAGCGACATTTAAACTTTTTTCTGAAGGAAATTGAATTAAAAAATGTGCTTTTTCAATCGCTTGGTTGGATAAGCCGTGATCTTCGGCTCCCAATAAATACACACAACGTTTTGGATGCTCAAAGTTTTCTAACTGAACGGCTTTCTCTGTTTTTTCAACCCCAACAATACGGCAGCCTTTTGGTAAGTGTTTATAAAAATCTTCAAAGGTTTCATAATGAAAATACGGAAGTGATTTTACGGCATTATGCGTATCACTCGATTGATTTGCATAACGATTACCGATCGTAAAAATAAAACTAGCCCCCATATTTTGGGCGGTTCGCCAAAGCACACCAAGATTTTCAGGTGTTTTACCGTTTTGGATTCCTATGCCGAAGAATTCTGTAGTGAAATTATTGGGTTGCATGATTTTAATTTAAAGGAAAGAATATAAGCAACTTTTTTAATCTATTTTAGAATGTTCCTCTTAAACCTACGGTGCCGGCTCCTAGTTGAAAACGCCAAGAAATTTTATTCTTTTTTTCTTTTAACAACTCGGCATCAGACTTCATATTTTCATCTAGGTATTTATCGACAGCATCTACCACCACGACGGTAAGAGCGGTACTTAGCGCTACATCGGTTAACCAATGAGCGCCAGCCCATAGCCTAGAAACAGGAGACACCATTCCTACCCCTATAAGCCCAGCTTTTACCCAAACATTGTCAAACTGTTTTGATAAAGAGTAAAATGTAGTAAAAGAAAGTATTGTATGCCCAGAAGGAAAAGAGTGATACCCACCTTCTTTACTAAATGGCTTAAAAGTAAACTTACCTCCTGTAGAAGGTCTGGCTCGACCTACAGCTGTTTTTGAAATGGTTTGAACCAAACCTGCTGCACTAGCTGCTGTTATCATCAAGATTCCTGTTCTTCTTAACTTTTCACTTTTTGTAAATAAACCTACCAAGTACAGCCCGCCGTTAATTCCATAGTTATTTTGGGGACTACCAAAGTAAAAACCAAAATCTTGTATTAAATCCGGTATGTCCTCTCCTTGTTTATTAAAAAATCTATTAGTATTGTCGTCTATAAGGTTTAACCCTACTGTACCCACTACAATACCAGCTGCAATAGCAAAATCATCTTTTTCCCATTGCAAGGGCCTCGAATACACATACTTGAAACCACCCCAAGCTAAAGAAGCATCATTTTTTACAAGATCCCAGGTTTTTATTTTATCCTTTTTAGGAGCGATATTTTCATTTTGATGGACAAGAGTATCATGTTGTGCACTTACTATTATTGGTATTAAAAAAATAGAAGATAGCGCTAAGAGGAGTTTTTTCATTTAAATTTTAGTTGAAAATAGAGCTGTTTATAAAGTAAAACATATCTCAATAACCTTAGAAGAAGCAGAATACGCTCCCTAAGCATTTTTTTTTGCAAATTTAATTGAAAAATATAGGTTTAGCAATGTGATAACTACACAATACCTTGAAGCAATACTGAAACCATATCTCTTTTTAAAACGTTTACATCGAGTTTTCCCCTTTTTTCATACCATAAATACAAAGTTCGTAAGGTAGAAAGTATTGAAAATAATATCACTTCAGGATGTCTTGCTTCAATTTCATTGGCTTTAATACCTTCCTTAATAACAATTCGAACATTTTGCTCATAATCATCACGCATGTTCACAAACTGCTGTAAGTCGTCTTCTTTTAAATGCATCCAATCATTATTTAATGCTGGCAACGCTTCAGAATACGTAACAGTAATATCAATATGGAATTCAATGATTTTTTCAATTTTCTCTACTGATGTCCCCTTACTCGAAACAACTTGCTCCATACCATTTGTAAACTCTCGAGCCACCGTCAATATTAAGGTTGAAAGAATCTCTTGCTTTCCCGAAATATGATTGTATAGGCTAGAAGCCTTTATCCCCATAGCCTGTGCAATGTCGCGCATAGAAACAGCATTGTATCCTTTTTCTTTAAAAAGACGGGATGCTGTGGTTATTATTTCGGTTTTTCGGGAAGCCGGTTTCATAGTATTCTGCAAGATACAGTTTTTACAAACTCATTCATAAATCTGTTATAAGGTATTATTAATTACGACCTAAGTAATTCTAATTTCATTATTTTTGACCCCTATGAAAGAGCGCATTGAAACAAACGAGTTACTAGACAGGTTACCACCGCATTTAAAGCAGTACATAAAACCTCAGGATTACGATCAATATACACCAATAAACCAAGCAGTTTGGCGGTATGTAATGCGCAAAAACGTAGATTATTTAAGCCAAGTGGCACACGAAAGTTATTTGGACGGCCTTAGAAAAACAGGTATCTCAATCGAATCTATTCCTTCTATGTACGGAATGAACCGTATTTTAAAAGAAATTGGCTGGGCAGCCGTTGCCGTT
The DNA here is from genome assembly GCF_963974425.1 of uncultured Marixanthomonas sp. Taxonomy (NCBI): domain Bacteria; kingdom Pseudomonadati; phylum Bacteroidota; class Flavobacteriia; order Flavobacteriales; family Flavobacteriaceae; genus Marixanthomonas; species uncultured Marixanthomonas sp. The sequence continues at coordinate 21,206 of NZ_CAXBCK010000044.1, read as the reverse complement.
GATGGGTTTATTCCGCCTAATGCATTTATGGAGTTTCAGGCGTATAAAGTTTTGGTGATTGCCAGTGATATTCGTCAGCTTGAAAATATTGAATACACTCCTGCCCCAGATATTATTCACGAAGGTGCCGGACACGCACCCATTATTGCTAGTCCCGATTATGCCGAATACCTACGCCGTTTTGGCGAGATTGGTGCGAAAGCGATTTCTAGTGCGCATGATATGGAAATGTATGAAGCCGTACGAGAGCTTTCTATTTTAAAAGAAGCGGATGGTATTTCAGAAACCATCATAAAAGCAGCTGAAGAACGAGTAGAAGAACTTCAGCATAAAAAAGTAGAACCTTCTGAAATTGCACTTATACGAAATTTACATTGGTGGACTGTTGAGTACGGACTGGTAGGCACTGTTGAAAAACCTAAAATTTATGGAGCTGGCTTGCTTTCTTCTATTGGGGAAAGTACGTGGTGTATGAAAGATGAAGTAAAGAAAATACCGTATTCCATCGATGCAGCTTACCAAGAGTTTGATATCACCAAACCACAACCACAATTATATGTAACCCCAGATTTTGCATACTTACAAGAAGTTTTGGAAGAATTTGCAAATACAATGGCCATAAGAAAAGGTGGTTGGCGCGGATTAAAAAAATTAATAAATTCTAAGCAAATTGGAACGATAGAACTGAGTACCGGTCTTCAAGTAAGCGGTCATTTTTCCCGAATGATTCAAAATGAAGACAATGAGGTTGTTTATTTTGAAACCGAAGGTGAAACTGCGCTCGCATACCGCGAAAAAGAAGTAATTGGCCACGGAATTAGCCGTCATACTAGCGGTTTTAGATCACCACTGGGGAAATTGAAAAAAATAAATCTCGCTATCGAAAATATGGGACCTCGCGACTTACAGGCTTATAATTTTTACGATGGTAAACCTATTGCTTTCGAATTTGAAAGTGGCATCACCGTTGAAGGTTTAAACGTTACCGGAATGCGAAATTTACGAGGTGAGTTAATGCTTATCCAGTTTACAAATTGTACGGTTACTTATAAGGACGAAGTGCTATTTACACCAGAAATGGGTGATTTTGATATGGCCGTTGGTAAAGAAATTGTGTCTGCTTTTACAGGCGCTGCCGATTATCTATCTTTCCCTATTTCGCTTCATAAATTAAGTGATACAAAAACCAATCGTTCTAACCTTTCTGAAAAAGAAATTAAGTTAAATAATTTTTATAAGCAGATACGTTTACTTCGGAATAATAAAGACCATAAATCCTTTGAAGAAAAACTTCCTGAGTTAGAAACCATATTTGAAACTCTAGAGAATGACTATCCAAAAGACTGGTTACTTCCTTTAGAAATATTTGAACTCGTTGCTTCAGAAAACAGCACTTTTTCTGAAAAGGTTTTAAAACATCTATTAGCGCTTAAAAAGGAACGCCCGAACGTTGCTCATTTAATTGATGACGGGTTACTACTAATTGAAAAGAACACCAAACAAGTAAGTAACTAACATATGGGATTATTAGATTTTTTATTCGGAAGTAACACTAAGGAAATCCAAGATTTTAAAAATCGGGATGCCGTAATTTTAGACGTTCGAACACAGAAAGAGTACGATGCTGGGGCTATTTCGGGGTCTAAACATATTCCCGTCAATGAAATTGACGCTAAAATTTCAGAAATTAAGCAATGGAACAAACCTGTAATTACCTGTTGTGCCAGCGGCGTTCGCAGTGGTAATGCAGCCAAAACATTAAACAAAAACAATATTGAAGCGATTAATGGTGGTGGCTGGAAGTCACTTAAAAAGAAGTTATAATTTAATCCTCTCTAAATCCATTTCGTCTTCAATTGGTTCACTTTGATATTGAAGCGTCCACCCCATAGAACTCGTAAGAATATAAATTTTCTGAAGTTCAGAAATTAATCTGTTTTCTGCATTAGTAACCAATTCAGATGCTTCTATTTTTTTCCGAAGAGAAGACTCAACCTGCTTTTTTATTTTATTATAATCTTCCGCTTTAAATTGGTTTAGATAATCTTGTTTTACATCGTAATACTCAATATCTGGGTTGATATTTAATTCTGGTTTAGGAATATGAATGATGGTAACGGTTTTCATTTCTTAGTTAACTTCCGTTTTAATTTTACTTAAATCGTACGCGATTGTTGCTTTTGCATTTACTACAACAAGTGCTTTATTACGGGCTGAAAAAACATCCAAATAGAATTTTTTCCAGTCCTCGAAGGTAAAAACTTGAGCATAGCTACCTTCGGTAACAATTAATTTTCCGACATTTTTCAATTCTTTTTGAATCAATTCCGTATTGGCTTCTAATTGTTCCTTTTCGTCTTTATTGTGCTCACAATATCGTAAACCAAATACGATAAGAAATGCTATAGCAGCACCCAAAAGTATCTTTCGCATAACTCAATTTTTTTATTAAAGATACTGATTTATAAAGCATCTTTATAGACTACGTAGAAATACGTAAATTTATGTGAGAGTTATATCACAATAAGGTTTTTGTGTATCTTTCAATCAAATTAAATAATCATGGGATTTTTTTCAACTAACCAAGAGGGTAAATCTAATAAAGTAGCTGAAGAGTTAGCCACAAATGTTGATGAGACAAATAAGGAGCTTGAAAATATACTATCACGGTTTTTAAACAACCAAGATAAATTTGATGATCTTAGCGATCAGTTACTTTTATTATCTAAAAAATTAAATAAAAAGCTTTCTGATAAGGAAAACGAAAAATTATGCTTCCTTACCGAAACCGTAAATGATCTTCAAGAAGAATATTTAAACACTTTTCGTGTTATCGCTACACTTCAGGAAAAGCAACAACTAAGAGTTGATGCTGTTGATGATAAGTATAAAAAAATCGTTAAAAAAGCCAGTCAAAAATACGCTGAGGCTCGAAGCCTTTATTACTAAGCCATAATATATAGCACGCTTTTTGTATCTTGAACTCTCTATGAAAGCCGTGTACCTCTTTTTTTTATTCCTTACACCAGTTTTACTGGCACAACAAATTGAATCTATTTCAAAAACTCCTTTAATTGCTGATAAATTTATTGGCGTTGATGCTTTTAACAATACCTATTTTACCACCAACATGGAATTGCATAAGATTGGTGTTGATGGCGGTTTTGTTTTTAACGATTTGCAATTAGGGCGCATAACTTCAGTAGACATAATTAATCCGTTAAACGTGGTTCTTTTTTATGAAGATACCAATACTGTTGTTTTTGTGGATAATAGATTAAATGAAATAGAGCGCATTAACTTCAACAACCTTCCACAGTTTTTAAACATTAATACAGCAACCAACGCTGGTAATAACAGACTTTGGGTTTTTAATATTGACACACAACAATTAGAATTGTTCAATTACCGCTCTTTAACCAATACAGTGGTCTCGCAACCATTTTCGGGTACGTTGGTTTCTCAAACCAGTAATTTTAATTATTGTTACTTACTTACTGAAAATAAAACACGCGTTTTCAATGTGTATGGAAGTTTACTTTCTGAAATAGCTTTGGAAGGCTATACTAAAGTAATTCAGCAAGATGAAAAAGTAATGGGCGTAAAAGAAAATTCGCTTTATTATTTAGCCAAAATAAGTGAAGGCAAAACCAAAAAATTACCTGAAGCAATAAAAATACCATTACCTGAAATAACCATAAAAGACTTGCACCTTACGCAGGAATTCCTGTATATTTATGACGGAAAAAACATCCACACCCTAAAATTAACCGAACCTAAGAAGTAAAGATTATGCACGTAGCAATTGCAGGAAACATTGGCTCCGGAAAAACAACCTTAACCCGTTTATTGGCAAAACACTATAAGTGGAAACCTCAATTTGAAGATGTGGAAGACAACCCCTATTTAGATGACTTTTACAACCAAATGGCGCGATGGTCTTTTAACTTGCAAATTTACTTTTTAAACAGTAGGTTTCGTCAAATTCTCGAAATTCGTGAAAAAGGGAAGGATGTTATTCAAGATCGTACCATTTATGAAGATGCCTACATCTTCGCACCCAACCTACATGCAATGGGCCTAATGACCAATCGTGATTTTGAAAATTACCGCTCCCTATTCGATTTGATGGAAAGCGTAACCGAAGGTCCAGATTTATTGATTTACTTACGCAGTTCAATTCCTAACCTAGTAAAACAAATTCATAAACGTGGTCGCGATTATGAAAACTCCATAAGCATCGACTACTTAAGTCGTTTAAACGAGCGTTACGAAGCTTGGATACACGATTACGACAAAGGAAACCTCATTATCTTAGATGTAGACAACCTTGACTTTGTTGATAACCCTGAACATTTAGGTGAAGTAGTTAATAAAATTGACGCAGAACTGCACGGGTTGTTTTAACAAGAAAACAACATTACTACCTTTTATGGCTATAAAAGTTAACATTTCGCTCACACAAAAGATGTAGCAATATGTTTATTTTGCCAGTATAACTACTATGGCAAAACTATACAATACAAAATATTACCACCGCGACCTTTCGTGGTTGCGCTTCAATCATCGAGTTTTACAAGAAGCTGCAGACTATAAAAACCCTTTATACGAGCGTATCAAGTTTTTAGCGATTTTTTCTTCCAATTTGGATGAATTTTTCAGGGTTCGCGTGTCTGATATTCGACAAATAAAAGAGATTGAAAAACCTTTCAGAAAAAAATTAATCACCAAGCCAAATAAGGTTCTAAAAGAAATAAAAAAGCAAGTAGAACTGCAACAAGAAGAATTTGGCGATATTTTCAAAAACCAGATTATTCCAGATTTGAAAGAAGAAAGTATTCATTTAATTGATTACAAAGAGTTTTCTACTACTCAAAAAGAAATCGCTAAATCATATTTTGAAGATACGTTAAAAGAAAAATTAGAAGTAAGTTTCAATCCCAGCTCAAATAGCGATACTGTTTTTATTGAAAATGAAGCATTATATCTCGCTGCTCAGCTAGAAAACGATACGTTCAAATTAGTTAAAATCCCTGACGATGAACCTCGGTTTTTTACATTTCCGAAGCATAACGGAAAATACTTTATCACCTTTATTGATGATGTTTTAAAGTATAGTTTAAAACAAACTCCTCAAAAGGAAGAAAATATTACCTTTTATTCCATCAAAAAATCTAGAGATGCTGAATTGTATATAGAAGATGAGTTTTCTGGCAACGTAATGGAACGGATAAAAAAATCGCTTCCTAAGCGTAATACAGGGCAGGCAACCCGTTTATTGATTGACAATAAAATGCCAAAACAATTTGAAGAAGTTTTAAAGAACGCTTTAGAGGTTTATAACACTGACATTGTTAAGGGTGGAACATATCATAACTTTAAAGACTTTTTTGGGTTTCCTAACCCAACTTCAAAAAACTTATCTACTGAAGAATTACCCCCGTTACCACATCCCGTTTTGGCAGATTGTGATTCGGTTTTTAAAGCCATCGATGAAAAAGATCAACTTATACATTACCCTTACCAAAATTTCGAACCGGTAATAAAACTATTAGAAGAAGCTGCAGATGACCCCAAAGTCACTACAATAAAAATGACTATTTATCGAGCTGCCAGTGAATCAAGATTAAACGATGCTATTGCAAAAGCTGCAAAAAATGGAAAAGAAGTTGTCATTTTTATAGAAGTAAAAGCTCGTTTTGATGAGCATAACAATTTAAAGTGGGGTAAATTATTTGAAGATAATGGCGCACACGTAATTTATAGTTTTCCGGCTATAAAAATCCACTCAAAGATACTATGTATTGAGCGTGAAACAAACGAATCATCAAAACGGTACGGATACATTGCAACGGGTAATTTTAATGAGAATACGGCTAAATTATATACAGATTTCGGCATCATGACTGCCAACAAAACCATTACAGAAGACCTTAATAAACTGTTTTTAGTTCTTCAAGGAAAAATGATTATCCCAAAACCTGATAAGCTTTTAGTTTCACCCTTTACACTACGAGATACTTTTGAAGATTTAATAGAAAATGAAATGGAGTTGGCAAAAGCAGGAAAAGACGCCTATATTATTGCTAAAATGAACAGCCTGCAAGATAAAAGCATGATAAAAATGCTTTATAAAGCTAGCAATGCAGGTGTGAAAATTAGATTATTAGTACGCGGTATCTGCTCAATCGTGCCTGGCATTAAAGATCAAAGTGAAAACATTCAAGTTACTAGTATCCTCGATCGGTTTTTAGAGCACGGCCGTATTTATATTTTCGGGAATGATGGGAATGAAAAAATGTATATTGGTAGCGCAGATTGGATGAAACGAAACCTGAGCCACCGTATTGAAGTGGTTACCCCAATTTTAGATCAAGATCACCATAATACTATTAGAGAGCTAATAGAAATTCAACTAAACGATAATGTTAAAGCACGTATAATTGATCCCGACCAAAAAAATGAATATGTAAAACACGGCAAACCAGCCGTACGGGCTCAGTATGACACATATAACTATTTTAAAGAAAAGTCCTAATTATTTTATAAACCCTTGTCCTTTTGCGTGTTTAATAGCCTCTTTACTATCTTCTACTAATAAAGCAGGTGTCGTGTCATAATTTGAAAACAAACTTTTAATGCGCCTCATTTTCTTTTTATGCTTTACGCTTCGAAGGTAGATTGCCTTAATTTGTTTTGGATACTTTTCGGCTATTTCTATATAAATATCAGCATCGTGTTCGCCACTGTCGCCAATTAAAATAAAGCCTTTATTTGGGTAAGTTTTTAGGATGTTGAGAATTTCTTTCTGTTTTTGTGGCTTCTCCTCTTCTTTTTTTCTTCTGAAAGGTGTAGGAAGGCTTCGCAACAAAACCGGTCCTTTCGGAAACGTATTTGCCTTTAAAAACAGTTCTAGATACCGATATAAGTTCCAAGGGCTGTGGCTTACATAAAATAGCGGGTTCGCTTCCTTCCCTGTTTTTCCTTGATGTAATAGTTGATAAAATTCTGAAGCACCTTCCAGAGGTGATCTACTTTCCGCATTTCTAAAAAAAGTATTAAAAACTAATTTTAATTTTAAAAATGAAGCAACACCGGTATGGATTATAGTATCGTCAATATCGCTAATTACTCCGAATTCGCTTTTTTCTGAAGGAATAAGCATCTCACCAGGAAAACGATTTTGATTATTTATAATTCTATTAGGAAATTTCTCTTCAAATGAGATTTCATATTGCAGCCAACCTTCTTTATTTGTCAAATTATCTAAGCCGGGAATGTTTTCTTTAAACTTAAAGTAACCCTTATTATCAGTCTCCGTATAATAAACCGAATTATAGGGCAAGGTAATTTTAAGTTTTGCAAATGGAATTTCGTCGGTTTCAAACCGCTTATAAGTGTTTTTTATCAAGCTAAAAATTCCATTCTTGGAAAGATCGATGTTTTCATCTTCCAAAGCCCTCCCACGGATGTACAAGTGAGAGTTTGTTCCATAGCTATGGAATGTAATAATTTGCAACGGATCTTTTTTAAATAATCCCATATTATAAATGCCATCCTTCTGGCCAGAGCCATATTATTAATAAACCAACTGAAATAGATAATATTATTGCCACACCTAACCATTTTAAAAGCTGACGATTTCCTAAAATACTTGCAATAATTATTTTAAAAAATAAATTGGAAAGCACTGCAGTCATAATTAATCGCCACCCCATAGAAACCTCAACTCCGCCCTTAATTAATTGTGACAAGGAAAGTGTAATAGCATCTTTGTTTGCCAATCCGCCAATTATGGATACAATATACAACCCACTATTACCAAATTCTTTTTCCGTAAAAGCAACCATTAACAGTATAATTCCATATAAAACACCGAAAATAAGTGCGCTTTTAAACTGTGCCGGATTTTTGGGCTCGGGCATTTTTTCGTTCGAACGGTCTTGATTAATCATGTAAAATACCCCTATTGAAAGTCCTATCATAAAAAGAAAAAGCACCACAAATGGAAGAATAATTTCTGGAAGTTTTCCCGGAATAATCACTCCTATTTCGATAATAACACGAACAAGTGAGACCGTTACTGCCAAGAAAATAACAAAAGCTGATAGCTTTCCTCCAGAAGCACCATTCTTGGCTTTTTTAGCATAACTAACCGTTGTAGCAGTACTACTTATAATCCCTCCAAGAATCCCATTTGAAATCATCCCTACTTTCTGTCCCAACCATTTGTAGATAAAATACCCCAATACACTAATCCCAACAATTAATGTTACCATTAACCAAATGTTTTTGGGGTTTAAAACATCCAAAGGTCCAAAAGTTTCATCGGGTAAGATTGGTAGGATTACTAGAGAAATACCCGCAAACGTCATAATTGCAGCCAAATCTTTTTCCTTAAGCTTATCAATAAGTCCGTGCAGATGTTCTTTCACATAGAGCAAAATAGCTAAAACCCCTCCTATTATAACTCCAATTACTTGACTCCCCATAACCAAATAAGCGCCTATAGCAAATATTAATAAAGCAGCAACCTCGGTAGTCTGACCAATATTAGGCTCTTCTATTTTTTTTAGTTTTATAATATTGGCCACCACTAATAAGGTAGTAAGTGCAATGCCCATAACAGGAATAATAAATGGATTGTCATATTCCCGCGTTAGAAACCCCGAAACAACTCCTAAAACAGCAATAAGGGTAAAAGTACGAACCCCCGCCATTTTATTATCGGTAGTTTCGCGTTGTAGACCCACTAACATACCTAAGCCAAAAGCAATCCCTAATGTTATTAAATCTTCGTAGTACATTATCTGAAAGATACTACAATCCCATAAAAAAACCCTGCTGAATCAGCAGGGTTTAAATTTATTTTAACAAAGAAGCACTATTCTTGAGATTGATCTCGAAGGTCTTCTATTTGCATATTTACTTCCTCTTCTGTTCCAGAAAAGCTTTTCTTTTCGGTTGTTGTTTTCCCATCTTTCGTGGTTTTAATAGTAACATCGGCAGTAGTTAAGGTATCGTTTGATGATAAGCTTACCATAATTTCTTTTGAAACTTCTTTCACCTGCTCCGCTTGGTTATCGGTTAACAACGTTTGGTTTCCGTCTTCATCTATCATATACATTTCTTCTGAAATAGTATCACTTTCCATTTCACTAGTAGTACCGTGACCACCTAAAATTGGAGCGATTACTAAACCAACTAAACACGTCAATTTAATTAAAATGTTCATTGAAGGTCCTGATGTATCTTTAAAAGGATCTCCAACGGTATCACCCGTAACGGCAGCTTTATGGGCATCACTCCCTTTATAAGTCATCTCACCATTGATCATTACACCAGCTTCAAACGATTTTTTAGCATTGTCCCAAGCACCTCCGGCATTATTCTGAAATATCGCCCACATTACACCGCTCACACAAACACCAGCCATATAACCTCCAAGAGGTTCTGCTCCAAATACCAGCCCAATAAAAATAGGTGTAATAATTGTTAACAGCCCTGGCAATATCATTTCACGTAAAGCAGCTTTGGTTGAAATATCTACACACTTTCCATATTCCGGAGTAGCAGTACCTTCCATAATTCCTGGAATTTCTCTAAACTGCCGGCGAACTTCTTGTACCATTTTCATCGCAGCTTTACCAACCGATTTCATCGCCAATGCTGAAAATACTACTGGAATCATTCCACCAACAAATAACATCGCCAATACATCGGCACGGAAAATATTAATTCCATCAATCCCTGTAAAAGTAACATATGCTGCAAAAAGTGCTAATGCAGTTAAAGCTGCCGAAGCAATGGCAAAACCTTTCCCTACGGCTGCAGTTGTATTTCCTACGGAATCTAAAATATCAGTTCGTTCTCTAACGTGAGGTTCTAATTCGCTCATTTCGGCAACTCCTCCGGCGTTATCAGCAATGGGTCCAAAGGCATCAATTGCCAATTGCATAGCTGTCGTGGCCATCATCGCTGAAGCCGCTAAGGCAACACCATAAAAACCTGCAAATTCATACGAACCATAAATAGCTGCAGCAAAAAGCAATACACTCCAAAATGTAGATTTCATACCAACGGCCAATCCTGCGATTATATTTGTTCCGGCACCTGTTGAAGAATTTTGAACAATTTCTAGAACGGGCTTCTTACCCAAACTTGTATAGTATGCGGTTACAAAAGATATTAAAGCTCCTACAGCCAAACCAATACAAGCGGCCCAAAAGACATTAATACTTGGTATTTCTTTAACCCCTTCGCCAAAAAATACCATAGTCATTGTTTCTGGCAACATCCAGTCTATTAAAAACCAGCTAGCAATCAAAGTAAGAATAATAGCCGTCCAGTTACCCATATCTAATGCTTTCTGAACTTGTGCTTCTTTCGCATCGTTATTTTTAATTCCAACTAAAAAGGTTCCGATGATAGAGGCTAGAATTCCTACCCCAGCGATCAATATTGGTAATAATATTGGCCCCATATTTCCGAAGGCATCTGTAAACTGTCCATCCATGCTCATATCGCGGATTAGGTAATTACCTAATACCATTGCCGCTAAAACGGTAGCAACATAACTTCCAAAAAGATCGGCACCCATTCCGGCAACATCCCCAACGTTGTCTCCAACGTTATCGGCAATCGTTGCTGGGTTACGTGGATCGTCTTCTGGAATACCAGCTTCCACTTTTCCTACCAAATCGGCACCTACATCGGCTGCTTTGGTGTAAATTCCACCACCTACACGAGCGAAAAGTGCAATACTTTCGGCACCTAAGGAAAATCCTGCTAAGGCTTCCAATACAACAGTCATATCTCCATAAAAATCGCCGCCTTCGACAATAAACTGGCTAGTAAAGAACATAAAGAACAAACTTAAACCCAACACAGCAAGACCAGCTACGCCAAGCCCCATTACAGTACCACCACTAAAAGAAACTTTTAACGCTTGTGGTAGGCTTGTTTTTGCAGCTTCGGCAGTACGGGCATTCGCATCGGTAGCAATTCGCATTCCTATGTTTCCAGCCAAAGCAGAAAAAACAGCTCCTATTAAAAAAGCAGGGACAATCATCCAACTAGTGGACGGCACCAAAGTAGAGACAACAAACAGCAACACCCCTGCAATTACAGCAAATATGGCCAATAGCCTATATTCTGCACTTAGAAAAGCGAGTGCGCCTTCTTTAATACTTTTTGAAATAGATTGCATGCGATCGCTACCAGCAGGCTGCTTTTTTACCCAGCTCATTTTAACTAGCATAAAAAGAAGGCCAAGAATGGCCAGTACAATAGGGATAAAGATAATATTCTGTTCCATTATATAATTAATTTTAGATTGGTTTTTAAATTTTTCAAAACCAAAAGTAAGTAAATAGGTTGGGATATGAAATATTTAAATTTTTATACGTAGTAATATATTTTTCTGAAAAAATAATCCAATAAATTTAGCTTAACTTAACTATTATGCAACTTATATCAATATAATGAATTTTACAAAACAGGTTTAAACTACTACTTTTACAGTTGTTATACTTCAACCATCAAGAATTGAAAACACTGTAAAGAATATGAATTCAGAAAATTTATGACTCTTAGAGCACTATACATATTTTGGCATAAACTAACACATTGGGAGTACTGGCCTTTGCACGTTGTTTATTTTCCTATCTATTTACTTTACGGCTATTACTCTATTAAAGCAAAATCCATTTGCTTTTTTAATGCTGTAAATCCATCTATAAAAAACGGAGGGCTAATGATGGAATCTAAAAAAGAAGTATACAATCTTATTCCAAAAAAATATTACGCAAAAACCGTTTTAATACATACAAAAACAACTTCGGAAGAAATAAAAAGTGTCTTAATGAAGGAAAAACTAGCATTCCCACTTATAGCTAAACCAGATATTGGACTTCGGGGCAGTGCGGTACAAAAAATACATTCAGAAAAAGAACTGTTTGACTATCACCAAAAGGCAAATTTTGATTACTTGATTCAAGATTTCATACCCTTTCCAAATGAAATTGGTGTGTTTTATGTGCGTTATCCCGATGAAACAAAAGGAATAATTACCGGAATTGTCTCTAAAGAAACGATAACAGTTACTGGTGACGGAATTTCATCAGTAGAAGAACTGCTTAACAAAACTCCGCGGTTTCAAATTCAGTTAAAAACACTTCAAAAAGAATACGGCGTCATTTTTAATAAAATACTTTCTCAAGGTGAGAAGCTAAACTTAATGCCCTTCGGAAGTCATTCTAGAGGAGCTAAGTTTACCGATTTTAGCCACATAATTACACCTCAGCTTACCAAAAGTATCAACAACATATGTCTTCAAATTAATGGATTTTACTATGGAAGATTAGACATTATGTACAATACAGTTAACGAACTAGAGCAAGGAAAAAATCTAATAATTGTAGAACTTAATGGCGCCAAAAGCGAGCCCACCCATATTTACGACCCTGAACATTCTTTGTTCTTTGCATGGAAAACATTGGCAAAACACATAAAATATATGTTTAAGATAAGCCAAATAAATCATAAAAATAAAGGAGCTCCTTATTTAAAATACCACATTGGTATTCGTGAAATGCAGGCCCATTTTGTTCAGAATAAAAAGATACTTCAATTTTAATTCATCTAATTTCAATAGGGAGCAAAACAAAAAAGCAACAACCAAATTGGTTATTGCTTTCTATTATATAATAGTCTTCTTATTTAAAGGAAGGTTTTAACGAATACTTACTTCCTGAAAAGGAACATCGCTTTCTCTAAAACGGTCTATACATTTAGCAACAATCTCTTTTGCTTCGTTAACGTCGCCCCAACCACCTACATCTACTTTCTTTTCTTCTAGGTCTTTATAAACCTGAAAAAAGTGTTCAATTTCTTTAATAAGGTGCGGGTTTAACTCAGATAAATCATTTACATTATTTGAAATAGGGTCACTTATCGGCACGCAAATAACTTTTTCATCTGGACCTTTTTCATCTGCCATATGGAACACACCAATAGGCTTTACTTCAATTACACAACCTGGGAAGGTTGGCTCAGTTACTAAAACTAACACATCTAATGGGTCACCGTCTAATGCTAATGTTTCTGGCATAAAGCCATAATCTGCCGGATACATCATAGATGAAAAGATCATACGGTCATATCGTATTTTTTTCAATTCAAAATCATATTCATACTTGTTTCGGCTTCCTTTCGGTATCTCGATTAATACATCGAAAGTCTGTACTTTGTCTGCGGTCATTTTATCTAATTTAATTTTATCTTCCTTTTTAACTGGAAAACCAGCTTACTTTGGGGGTGCAAAAATAACTCTTTTAGACAGTTAATACAGCAAAAACAAGTTTAATTTTACATTAAAAGTTAGACATTCTCAAAACTCAAACTAGCACTAGGTAGAAGAAACATTAAATTAATTACATTTGCTAGCAATACCCTTAACCTAAATGAAGAAATACATAGGCATATTTCTATTGCTTTGCTTACTGCTACCCTCAGCAGGCACATATGTTTGGTTAACTTTTCATAAAAAAAGTCTTAAAAAGGAGGTTAAGTGGAAACTTATCGCTGGTATTGACAAAGAAGAACTTGTTTTACTGAAATTTTCAAAAACTGAAATTGATAAAAAAGTAAGATGGGAACACGCTAAAGAATTTGAGTACAAAGGACAGATGTATGATATTGTTGAAACTAATATCACTAAAGACAGCATAGCCTATTGGTGTTGGTGGGATTATGAAGAAACCAAGTTAAATAAAGATTTAAATAAAATATTTTCAGGAGTTTTAAAAACTGACACAGAAACCAATGAAAAGCGTAAAAGACTAATAAACTTTTACCGTACACTATTTGTTCAATCCAAACCCGTTTGGCAGCTATATACTGCTGGTACAGACACTCTAAAAGAGAAAATTATTTATTCTACTATTTATTACAAATCAATTTCCTTTCCACCGCCAGAAACACCTCCTCGGATAAGTTAAACGCATATTCAACTTTTTACTTTTCACCTTTTACTAGGTGATTAACGCAGTTATATTCATAACTGTATTAAAATATTTTGTTTAAAACTAATTATCATACAATGAAAAAAATTATTTTATTGATGGTATTATTAGGCTTTGTTTATACTACAAATGCCCAAATAATTACCATTCAAGACCAGGACACAGAACAAGCTCTGGAACTGGTTACCCTTATCAGTAAAAGCACGAATGCTTATGCCACAACAAACTCTAAAGGACAGGCAGATATTTCGGCTTTAAAAGATGCTGAAAAAATTGAAATAAGAACACTTGGCTATAAAAGTCAAGTAAAAAGCTACGATGAACTTCAATCATCAAATTTCCTCATATTAATGGAACCCTCTAATATTAGTATGGATGAAGTGGTTGTCTCAGCTACACGATGGAATCAATCGTCATCAGATATTCCATCTAAAGTTGTTTCAATTTCTTCAAAAGAAATTGCATTGCAAAACCCGCAAACAGCAGCTGATTTATTAGGGATTTCAGGAAAAGTATTCATTCAAAAAAGTCAGCAAGGTGGTGGAAGTCCTATGATACGAGGATTTGCGACAAATAGATTGGTTTACACCATTGATGGTGTACGTATGAATACCGCTATATTTAGAGGCGGAAACTTACAGAATATAATTTCTCTCGACCCTTTTGCAACCGAGCATACTGAAGTACTTTTTGGTCCAGGATCGGTTATTTATGGAAGTGACGCCATTGGAGGTGTCATGAGTTTTCAGACCCTTACCCCTCAATTTTCATTAGATGACAAACCATTTATTACTGGGAAAGCAGTAACTCGGTATGCATCGGCTAATAATGAAAAAACAGCTCATTTAGATGTAAATGTAGGTTGGAAAAAATGGGCCTTTACAACCAGTATCACATCTTACGATTATGAGGATTTAAAGCAAGGTAGCAATGGGCCTGATGAATTTTTACGCCCTAACTACGTAAAACGTCAGGATAGTATGGATGTGGTGGTTACCAATGAAGATCCTCGTGTGCAAAACCCATCTGCATATTCACAAATTAATTTGATGCAAAAAGTACGTTTTAAGCCTAATGAAAACTGGGACTTTCAATACGGATTACATTACTCTGAAACATCTGAATATGGAAGGTATGATCGCCACCAACGCATGCGTGATGGAGCCCCACGGTATGGTGAATGGAAGTATGGTCCTCAAAAATGGATGATGAATAATTTAAACTTCTCACATTCTAAACAAAACAATATTTACGATCAATTATCGGTGCGTTTAGCTGTTCAAAATTTTGAAGAAAGCCGTATAAGTCGAAACTTTAATGATGCAAACCGTGAAACTCGTGTTGAGAAAGTGGATGCTTATTCTGCCAATATAGATTTTACAAAAGCTATTGGAAGCCAACATGAATTATACTATGGATTAGAACTTGTTACTAACGAAGTAAACTCTACCGGAACTGACCTAAATATTGAAACAGGTGTTAGCCAAGCAGGACCAAGTAGATACCCGGAAGCAACTTGGTCATCGTATGCGGCTTATGTTTCAGATCAATTTACTATAAACAATCAAGTACTTCTACAAGGTGGACTTCGGTACAACTTTATAAAATTAGATGCGGAATTTGATACTAATTTCTATCCGTTTCCTTTTGAAACAGCTTCATTAGAAAATGGAAATTTAACCGGAAGTCTAGGAGTTGTTTACAAACCAGCGGATGATTGGGTTATTAGCTCTAACGCATCTACAGCTTTTAGAGCGCCAAATGTAGATGATGTAGGTAAAGTGTTTGATTCAGAACCTGGTTCAGTGGTCATTCCTAACCCAGATTTAGAGGCTGAATATGCTTATAATATAGATTTAGGGATAGCAAAAGTGTTTAGTGATGTCGTAAAAGTAGATGTGACGGGTTATTACACACATTTAAAGAATGCATTAGTTCGTCGTGATTTTAAATTGAACGGACAAGACAGTATTGTTTATGATGGAGAGTTAAGTCAAGTACAAGCTATTCAAAATGCTGCTGAAGCAAACGTATATGGTGTGCAAGCCGGTGTGGAAGTAAAACTCCCAAATGGTTTTGGTTTTTCATCAGACTTTAATTATCAATATGGTGAAGAGGAGCTGGATGATGGTACTACTAGTCGTTCCCGTCATGCCGCACCGTGGTTTGGTGTTTCTAGATTAACGTATGGGGCTCAAAATCTGAATATGCAAGTATATATGAATTACAGTGGCAAACGTGATTTTGAAGACCTTCCGGAAGGAGAAAAAAGCAAGACAGAAATATATGCCATTGACGAAAACGGAAATCCATATGCTGCAGGTTGGTATACGCTAAATTATAAAGCAAGCTACCGTCTAAGCGATATGTTCACAGTTACTGGCGGTCTTGAAAATATTACAGACCGAAGGTACCGTCCGTATAGTTCTGGTATTTCAGGTGCGGGAAGGAATTTTATTCTTTCGCTACGGGCTAATTTTTAAAAGCTGAAATAATTCAAAAAAATTATAAAACTGTCATCTTTTAAGGTGGCAGTTTTTTATTTCTGAAATATCACAAAAAAGTTCAATATGATTGTTAATTTGAAATTGAATAGCAAATTGTGACAAGCAGGGTATGATTTCTTCTTACAATCGAAATGACAATAGAGCACCCTCTCAACTCATCCTTTAAAAAGAAAAACCAAAAATACCGGTAACTCCAAACGAGCGAGCGTCAGGATTCCCTAAGTAATTTCCACGGAAGTTAAAGTCGATTCTAAATATTCTGAAAATATTTCCAACACCTACACTCCACTCCCAATAAATATCTTCTGGTGCGCGATACACAATATTTGAAGCATTAAGCGCTCTGTTATCGTCAGATATTTCACCATACACTGCTCTAAATCCAATAATTTCCCGAAGATCTAATTCGCGCAGTCCAGGGATACGACCAAAAATTCGGCCTCCAAAATTATGTTGTAAATGCAGTGATGTATACGTATCGGTTACGAATTCGTAATAATCTAAATTTGTAAACGCATTATACAAACTGAAATAGGTTTGATTTCCTGGTACAGGACTCAACAAGCCTAGCGGAACGGGATCAAATATTTTTCCTGCCTCAATGGTAGAAGTCAGACGACCAATACCTCCAATAATCCACGGTTGTGTATATAAAGCTTGTAATTTTTTATACTCAAAATCGCCATCTAGTATATTTTTCAGGCCATAAGTATACCCTAAATAAAAACTTGGATATTCACCGTCGTTAATAATGGTTCGTTCTACACCGTAACCCGAAGTTTTTCTTTTAGGAGTATAAAAGAGTCCTAATTCAATTTCAGGTTGAGAGATGGTGCTTTTAACGCTTCCGTCTTCAGCAAAATAATCGAGACTAAATGTTTCGGTAGCAGACCGTAATTTTCGATGCGATCCTGTTACTCTAACCATAAAATTCTTAGCAGGTTCCACTGAAAGACCAGCTGTTGCTAATTTTATTCGTGTTAACCGATCGTTAGAACCTACTGAAATTAATGACGAAGATGCTAAACTACGCCCTAATACATCATTACTAGTAGTTAAAGTTGCTCCTGTTTGTTCCACATCTTTCCGGTACCCGCTAAAAACAGTTAATCGTGATTTCCTGTCTAACAACAGTTTTCCAGAAACTCCAAACTTGAATCGCTCATCTTTAAAACCATAGGCTCCAAAGGTTTCAATTCGCCAAGGATCGTTCTGACTAAAATACGTTCTTCCACCCAAACGAATTCGGAGTCCTTCGGCTTCATTAAAACCAAAAATGGAAAACACGGGACCAATATCATAATTATCCACTTGATAATACCCACTTGCCAAAGTAGAACCAATATTATAAAGTGCTTTAAAACGAGGAACCGTTTTTAAAGTGTCGAGCATTTTATAAACGCCCTTTTCATCCTTATTTAAGGTCTCCATTCGATTTTCATCCCAAAAGCTATCGGGACGGTTGTAGATTTCTTCATTATAAGGATCGGTCTGTTCGCCGTAAAAGCTCTTATCCTTTTTTATATCAAATTCATAGTTATCATACAAAGTTGTTCTTCTTCCGTACACACCTTGTGCTTCTTCTTTTTTCCGAAGACTAAAATCACTTAAAAAATGATCCCGGGTAATCAAGAAAATACTATCGTTTAATACTTCAAACTCTTGTTCAATATAAATTTCACGAACCCAATTAATATTAGCGCTTTTTGAAGCCTGTAGGTTAATTTCTTTAATGGCCCACGTACTATCGTTTACCCAAAAATCACCTTTAAAAGTAAGTTCATTTTTTCTGCGGGGGTAATACACAATATTATAACACCATTTGTTATCACGAAAAGCACTATCCAGCAACTTATAATTATAGACATCGATCCCAGTTCTAGAAAGTGGACTGGTAAAGGCTTTATCGAAAAATTTCAGGTAATTATCATATACATTATATTCTTTGTACAAATCTTTTACAAAAGCTATTAGGGTTTGGTTGTTCTCAAATCCGGAGTTTTTATTACCCTTCAAGACTTCTTTTTCTTCGTTCAGCAGATTATCACCATATACTTTAGAATACGCCTCGTTGATAAAAATTGGCAAATAAGAATTTCCAGTAACGTTTGAAGTATCAATCTGATCCCAAATAAATTCCATTCCCTTAAAAATTCGGCTTTTTATGAGTGTGCTGTCAATAGTATTTAAATCAAATTCCAGCTTTTCATATTTATCGTAGCTGTATTGCTTAAACTTTTTAACTCCGTTTTCGCGACGGTTCTCCCAAATTTTCCGAAGAATATCAATCGCCGGATTATTTTCTTTGGGTTGTTTACCACTTATAAGAACAACTTCATCTAAAGCGGAAGCTTCTTCTTCTAGAGCCACCTCCATTTTGTAGTTGTTTTTGGTCTCTAAAGCGACTTCTTTGGTTTTAAAACCTATAAATGAAAACACTACTGCATCATAATTTGAATCGCTTTCTATATAAAACCTACCTTCTTCGTTAGAAATAGTCCCTTCGTTTGAGTCTTTAAAAATAACATTTACGAAAGGCAATGGTTCTCCAGAAACATCCTTAACAAGCCCACTTACTTTGGTTTGAGCCACCACAATGGAAGTGATTAATAAAAAACTTAGAGAAAGGAGCTGCTTCATAGTAGGTTTACATGTGCTACGTTTAGTAGATAAAAAAACCTTACATTACATAAAAGTAAAGAAGGTTTTATAAATTAGTGTACATCTTACACGATGCCCACTCTATATTTTTATTTATACATCACTTTTTTAACTGCTTTCACCACATCGTCTGGACTAGGCAACCACTCTTTTAAAAGCTCTGGTGAATATGGTGCTGGCGTATCACCCGTATTTATTTTAACTATTGGCGCATCTAAATAATCAAAAGCCTGACTTTGTACTTGGTACGTAATTTCGGTTGCAATATTGCCAAAAGGCCAAGCTTCTTCCAATACTACCAAACGGTTTGTTTTTTTAACAGACTCTAAAATCGTTTCATGGTCCATAGGGCGCACAGTACGAAGATCGATAATCTCACATTCTATACCTTCTTCAGCAAGGTCTTCTGCTGCTTTATAAGCGGCTTTAATAATTTTTCCGAAAGAAACAATTGTTACATCGGCTCCTTTACGCTTTACCTCAGCAACACCTAAAGGAATTAAATATTCTCCTTCTGGCACTTCTCCTTTATCACCATACATCTGCTCACTTTCCATAAAAATTACTGGATCGTCATCGCGTATAGCACTTTTTAATAGTCCCTTTGCATCTTTAGGGTTGCTAGGTACTACTACTTTTAATCCTGGACAGTTGGCGTACCAGCTTTCAAAAGCTTGTGAGTGTGTTGCTGCTAATTGTCCCGCAGAAGCCGTTGGCCCCCTAAAAACAATAGGAATATTAAATTGTCCGCCACTCATTTGGCGCATTTTAGCCGCATTATTGATAATTTGATCAATACCAACTAATGAAAAGTTGAAGGTCATAAACTCAATAATAGGACGGTTACCGTTCATGGCAGAACCGACACCAACTCCAGAGAAACCAAGTTCAGAAATTGGAGTATCGATAATTCGTTTTGCTCCAAACTCGTCGAGCATTCCTTTACTGGCCTTATAAGCGCCGTTGTATTCGGCCACTTCTTCACCCATTAAATATATAGTATCGTCGCGACGCATTTCTTCGCTCATGGCTTCCTGTATCGCTTCACGGAATTGTAGTGTTTTCATCTGTAGTGCTTCTTTTCTATTCTGAAAAATTTGTCAAGACGACAAAAATAGTATATTCTTAATGTGTGAACGCATTTTTTATTAACATTTAACGGAAATTTATTATGCGTGCATAGCATATTTTGGAAATATATACTTATCTTCGTGCCTACGTAATTCTAAGCAAATATAGCAGTGAATTACCTTAAAAAAAATAATACTCAAAAAGATACTAGTTATATGAAAATTTTAGTGTGTATAAGTCACGTACCGGACACTACTTCGAAAATTAATTTTACCGATAACGACACCAAATTTGATACAAACGGGGTACAATTTGTAATCAATCCTAATGATGAATTTGGTCTTACTCGTGCTATGTGGTTTAAAGAAAAGCAAGGCGCTAGTGTACATGTTATAAATGTAGGCGGTCCAGAAACAGAACCTACGCTTAGAAAAGCTCTTGCTATAGGTGCAGATGAAGCTATTCGAATTGACACTGAAGCTACCGATGGCTTTTCAGTTGCTAAGCAATTGGCCAATGTAGTTAAAGAAGGTGAGTACGATCTTGTACTTGGAGGCCGTGAATCTATTGATTATAATGGCGGAATGGTGCCTGGAATGATTGCACAATTAACGGGTGCTAATTTTGTGAACACCTGTATCGGTCTTGAAATTGAAGGAGACACAGCAACTGCCATTCGCGAGATTGATGGCGGTAAAGAAACGGTAAAAGCAAAATTGCCATTAGTTGTAGGTGGGCAAAAAGGGATTGTAGAAGAGAGTGATCTTCGTATTCCTAATATGCGTGGTATTATGCAGGCTCGTAAAAAACCATTAACAGTAAAAGATGCTGTAGATGCAAATGCTGAAACACAAACGGCTCAATTTGAAAAACCAGCTCCAAAAGGTGACATCAAATTGGTTGAAACCGTTGACGAATTAGTTGATTTACTTCATAACGAAGC
>NZ_CAXBCK010000043.1:0-33110 GCF_963974425.1 uncultured Marixanthomonas sp. | reverse complement strand
CTGTTTCATACCACGATCGCCTTTTACGGCCATTTCGCCACCGGCCCATTTAATCAATTTCCCAGCCGTGCTGTTTTTGGTCATAACTAGATAAATATTGGAAGCACGCCCAAAGTGTATGACCAATACTTTTGGTTTTTCTTTATAATTATCTGTATTTTCCAATGCCATTTTCATATCACTGTCCAACTTTTTGCAAAGTTCTTCAGCTTTTGATTCTTTGTTAAAATACCGTCCCATTTCACGCATCAATGAATCAGTACCGGCGATGGTATGTTCATACATTCCGAATTGTTTCATCGGAATTTTCAGTTTTTTTATTTGGGTCACCACGTGTTCTGGACCTATATTATTGTCTTCGAGAATTAATGTTGGTTTCATGGATAATATTGCCTCCGCACTCAATGCCCGGTGATAGCCTACATTTGGCAGTTCTTTAATTTTCGGCGGATAGGTACTGGAAACATCCACAGCTACAATGTTTTCTTCGGCACCAAGTGCGTAAATCAGTTCATTGTATTGTTTTGAAATAACAACAATGCGTTCTTCATTATCCTCCTTTTTGTCTTCATTGCCAAAACGTCCACAAGCTGAAACTGAAAGCGCCAATAACGTGTATAAAATTATTTTTTTCATTCATTTAAATTTTAAAAAAGAGGCTGAAAAGGGCTTTCATTTGATAAAGCCTTATTAAGAAACTATTCAACTAAAAAAGTGTTAGCCCTAAAAACATGCAAGCACCTTTTCAATACCTCCTTTACTGTTAATTATTATAAATTATATTTCAAATTTATTCCTCCAAAATAATTGGTATCCAAAGGTGCTGGAATGTAGGCATCATCCAACTGGTTTAAAAAGAGCATATAATAGTATTGCTCGCCTGTTATGTTGTTGGCTCCAAAAAATGCATCTAAGTCAAACTGACCAATGCTGGTTCTATAGCCTATTTTTCCATTCAACAAACTATACGAATCGGCCACATTTAATCCGTCCGATGTAAAAGGAACTGCATCTCGGTACATATAAGTAACATTTCCGTAGAAACCAAGGTTTGTATTTACGTCTACTCCTGCATTAACTACCCAAGGTGCAACACCGGCAACGTCATTCCCGCTGTAATCTTGTTGAATTAACTCCCCATCTCTGCTTACGGTTTCGTATTGAAAATTCTCATATTTAAAATCGGAATATGTCACATTTACGTAAGGGTGCACACTTCTGAAGAATCCAGTCGATGATTCGTAAGCATTGTATTTAATCAATGTTTCAATTCCTTTATTATCTACTTTTCCTCCATTGGTCAAGTAAGAATAAAGCGTTGTACCATCACCTGCGGGAACAGCCACGGAGGTGAATTTATCTTTAAATGTAGCTTGGAACAAAGCCACTTGGTAATACAGTTTATTGTCCAGTACATTTCCTTTAGAACCAACTTCAAATTGATTCCCTTCTTCTGGCACTAAACCTGTATTCAACCCGCCCGTAGTGGAGAGAATGATGTTTCCACTTACTGGTGCTTTATAACCATTCCTGTAAGAAGCATATACAGAAATATTATCGTTGAAAACCTTATTTATGGCGAAATGTGGCGAAACCAGATCATCATAATTTGCTGAAACTACTCTAGGCGAATTACTATCTGGGTTGTACATATGATCTTCAATATCTATGAATAATGAGCTTTTGCCCACTCCAGCGGTAAGTGAAAAATCATACGGCATATTCAGCACCCACTCGGTAAATAGTAAATGTGACTTTGAGGTAGCGAATTTATTACTTTTTATACCTCCAATGATGTTATAGCCATCAGGATCGCTAGGGTTTTCTACCATGCTATAGCCAATATTCTGAGAGCGTTGCTCTTGAAATTCGAGCCCTGCTTCTCCAGAAAGACTAAAATTATCACCAAGATCAAAGTTCAAGTTAAAAACAGAACGGGTTCCGTAATTTAGTGGAGCACTGTCATTCCACCCCCCTGCAGAGCTATTGTTAGTGCTTTTTCCAGTACCAAAAACGGTAGTAGTATTACTTAACCAATTATTAAAAGCATATGTATGGCTTAATCCTGCACGGAAGCTTATAACTTCGCTATGTGCATTATTTTTAATATAACGTGGGTTACCGCTGTAATCTTCGTTTTCATATTGTTCTATGGTCAATTCTCCTCCTCGTTCGTCGTAACTGTTACTGAAGCCAAAATACGTGCTGATGTATTGTTTTTCATTAGGGCGAAAATCGAATACTAAATTCATAAAATCTTTAGTGGAATTATTATGATCCATAAATCCATCGGAAACCTGATGGCCGTAATTCAACAATAAAGAGGTTTTTTCACGACCCATTTGAAATTGGGTGGTAAAACGCGCTAAGCCGTAATTATCTACTGTAACTTTTTGTGATATAGAGGTCTCCCCATTTTT
The DNA here is from genome assembly GCF_963974425.1 of uncultured Marixanthomonas sp. NCBI lineage: Bacteria > Pseudomonadati > Bacteroidota > Flavobacteriia > Flavobacteriales > Flavobacteriaceae > Marixanthomonas > uncultured Marixanthomonas sp. Next base: position 30,690 of record NZ_CAXBCK010000043.1, on the reverse strand, counting down.
AGGGCGAATGGTTTTTAAATTTACTGCTCCTGCAATAGCAAATCCGTATTTACTAGCTGCTGGGCCTTTAATAACGTCCACACTTCCTATAGAAGCGAAATCTATATCGTCTAATATGGTTACTCCTTCAGCATCGGTAATTGGAATATTATTTAGATAAGCTTTGTAACCTTGCCCATCAAAATTATTGCTAATACCCTTAAAACCAACGCCATTTCCATAGCCTCGGATGTTAAATTGTTGTCCTGAAGAAACCGCTCTACGGGTCATAGTAACACCGGGAACATTGGTATTGATAGCATCGTCCAAAAACAGTCCCGTACCTCTATTTAGCTCCATAGGATTCAGTTTTACCTCTGAAACAGGTTTTTCTAGCGATTCTTGTCTATAGCTGTTTGCTGAAAGCTGCACCTCATCCAAACTGCTGGTAGAAGGCACCATTAATATTTGAAGTGTTTCGCTACAAGTACTCACATTAGCAGTGTAAGGTTTATAACCAATATAGGTTATTGTCAAAGTCATTCCTCCATTATTGCACGGCAATGAAAATGCGCCGTTGTCATCTGTTGTAGTTGTTTGAGATTTATTTTTTTTAACGGTGGCACCTGTAAGGGGAATATTGTTGGTGGCATCTAATACGTTCCCATTCAATTGGGATTGTGCAAATACAGATGCACACACAAGTATCCCACAAAGGGACAAAAGTAATTTTTTCATCATTTTGAAAGTTTAATAATTGTATAAATACGAATGGGCAGACATAATAATTATGCTGCCTTATTTGAAATGAAAGCAAGAGGTGCTTTCTTTAAAAAAATCATTAAACTGTCTTGGGAGGAGGGCTTGAAACATCAAGCTTGGGCGGATTGTAATAATTTATATATTCAAAACTAACTTCTGTTTTAGTTTCAAAAACTGCTATTCCTTGTTTTTGTGGTTGAGGGGGTATTTTATTAAAAAACTTAAAGAATGTTTTTACAGGGTTCTTTCTATTGTTTTTAGACTTTTTATTCTTTTTTAAAATATCTTGAAGTTCAGCCAGCAAGTTGGTCTCTTGTGTATCGGTAAGGCAATGGTAAATTGTAGTTTCTTTATCTAACGTTTCCGTTTTTACCACATCGTACATGATTCCTTTGTATCGAAACTCTTCTCCATCTTCCCAGAGAAGCTCATTTTCGTTTTTTGAAGTAATCCGAATTTGAGTTAAATCTGCATCAGAAACACCTGCTTTTATCTGCTGAATCATTTCTTTTTTTACCTGATATTGTTGATATTTCAAAATAATATAACACCCTCCAAAGTTAAAGAGAAACGCAACAAACAAAAATGTGGCAACAGCACTTTTCAAAATATTGAAAGTAAACAAGGTTTTCACGAAAGTAAAAAAAATTATACAGCAATATCGTTTTCCACACGTATTTAACTAAACTAAGAAAAGCAACAGTACTATATTTTAATCTTTTATCACATATAGCAATTCCCTATATTTGCTTCATTGAAAAACCAACTCATGACGGAAGCAAATTTCATCCCAAAACCCTACTCCAAAACCCTTGAAAACGGTAGCGCATCTTGGCAAAGCCCTAGTAATATTGCTTTGGTGAAATATTGGGGGAAATATGGCGAGCAACTGCCTAAAAATGCTTCTATTAGTTTTACGTTGAGTAATTGTCATACGAAAACGAGACTTTCTTTTGAAAGAATAACCTCTACTGAAGACTTTCAATTTGAAGTGTATTTGGACGGAAAAAGAGAAGAAGGTTTTGAGCCAAAAATTCAGAAGTTCTTTGAACGGATTGAAACATACGTTCCTTTCTTGAGGGATTACAAATTTACAATTGAAACCACCAACAGCTTTCCTCACAGTAGCGGGATTGCTTCTTCAGCTAGCGGGATGAGCGCGTTGGCGTTATGCCTACTTTCAATTGAAAAGCAATTAGCTTCAGAAGAAATTTCAAAAGAATTTTTTAACAAAAAAGCTTCTTTTTTAGCACGTTTGGGTTCTGGAAGTGCCTGTAGAAGTATTGAAGGCCCACTTATTGTTTGGGGAAGACATGAAGATATTAAAGGAAGCAGTAATTTATTTGGAACAGAATATTCGTATGAAGTTCACGATAATTTCAAAAACTACCAAGACACTATTTTGTTAGTCGATAAAGGTGAAAAGCAAGTGAGCAGCACGGTTGGACATAATTTAATGCACGACCATCCTTTTTCCGAACAACGATTTCAGCAAGCTAATGACAATCTTTCAAAACTAATACCAGTTTTAAAAGAAGGTAATATTTCAGAATTTATTAAAATTGTGGAAAGTGAAGCCTTGTCACTGCACGCAATGATGATGACGTCTATGCCTTATTTCATATTAATGAAGCCTAATACACTGGAAATTATTAACCGTATTTGGAGTTTCAGAAAAGAAACTGGAAGCAACGTTTGCTTTACATTGGACGCTGGTGCCAATGTGCATGTGTTGTACCCCGAAACCGAAAAAGAAGCCGTTTCTGCCTTTATTGAAGCTAATTTGAAGCCGTTTTGTAAAAATGGTGAATATATTCATGACCAAACAGGTAACGGATCTATACCGCTTTAAAACCGCCCCTAACTGTTTGAAAAGGTATAATTTATGTCAATTTTCAGAAAAAATTAGAGTTGTAATACTATCTTTGCAGTACTGAAGGAAAATCAGTACATTTAAAAAACCATTAACCATTACTTTATGCGCGGCCCTTTATTTTATTCAAAAATCCTATTGTTTGGTGAATATGGAATTATAAAAGATTCCAAAGGATTATCGATTCCGTATAACTTTTATAACGGAGCGTTAAAGATTGATGAGCACAAAACCATCAACACCAAAAAAAGTAATGATAGCTTATTACGTTTTGCAAAGTATTTAGCTACGCTTCAAAATGAAAAGCCAGAATTGGTAGCTTTTGATATTGAAACCTTAAAAGCTGATGTTGATAAAGGATTGTATTTTGACAGTAGTATTCCACAAGGGTACGGTGTAGGTAGTAGTGGTGCTTTGGTCGCAGCTATTTATGATAAGTACGCCACTCAAAAAATTACGGTTCTTGAAAATTTAACCCGTGAAAAACTGCTTCAACTAAAAGCAATTTTTGCCGAAATGGAATCTTTTTTCCACGGTAAATCTTCAGGTTTAGATCCATTGAACAGTTACTTAAGTTTACCTATTTTAATCAATAGCAAAGATAATATTGAACCTGCCGGAATTCCCTCGCAAACTGAAGATGGAAAAGGAGCAGTATTCTTATTAGATAGTGGTAGTACTGGAGAAACAGCGCCAATGGTTCATATTTTTATGGAAAACATGAAGCAAGAAGGGTTTAGAAGCATGGTAAAAGACCAGTTTGTAAAACATACCGATGCTTGTGTTCACGACTTTTTAAAAGGTGATGTGAAATCGCTCTTCGGAAACGTAAAACAACTTTCAAAAGTGGTTTTAGACAACTTTAAACCGATGATCCCGAAACAATTCCACACCTTGTGGAAAAAAGGAATTGAGACCAATGCTTACTACTTAAAGTTATGTGGTTCTGGCGGTGGTGGTTATATGTTGGGTTTTACCGAAGATATTGATAAAGCACGCGAAGCCTTAAAAGATTTTAGACTGGAAGTGGTTTATAACTTTTAAATATTTTCAACTCAACATAGATTATGCTAAGTCGGAAACAAAAACATTTTCTACTAAAGGTTTTCAGCTTGTTTTCGGTGGTTCGTGGTTATAATATTCTTATAATCATTATTGCGCAATATTTAACTTCCATCTACATTTTAGCGCCAGATTTACCGGTTAAAAATGTTTTATTGGATGTTAATTTGTTGATGTTGGTATTAGCTTCAGCAGCTGCAATCGCGTCTGGATATATCATCAACAGTTTTTACGATAGCGAAAAAGATTTAATAAATCGACCGCAAAAAACCATGCTTGATCGGTTGGTGAGCCAGCGTACTAAGCTTTCTGTGTATTTTATACTAAACTTCCTTTCGGTCATTTTTGCTAGCTATGTTTCGTTTAAGGCTGTGCTCTTTTTTTCAGTATATATTTTTGTGCTTTGGTTGTATTCGCACAAGCTTAAAAAGTATCCTTTTATTGGGAATATCACGGCTGCAATTTTAGCAGTAATCCCCTTCTTTGCGGTGTTTATCTATTACAGTAATTTCGACTTGGTCATTTTTGTACACGCTACGTTCTTATTTCTTCTAATTTCAATGCGGGAATTAGTAAAAGATTTAGAAAACATAAAAGGGGATCTTGCGCAAGACTATCATACCATTCCCGTTGTATATGGTGAAAAGGTTTCAAAACGTATGTTAACCCTTATGTGTTTTGTTGCATTTATACCGGCTTTACTACTTATATTCAAATTCCCAATTGGATATATGAATTACTTTTTCTTCGGAAGCGTTTTTGCACTATTAGTCTTCCTATTCGTACTTTGGAAATCAAAAAGGAAACTACATTACATCTTACTACATAACATATTAAAATTCATCATTGTTTTAGGTGTCTTCAGTATTGTTTTAATTGATATTGATTTGCTAGTCAATAGGTTTCTTCTAAAAATTTAAACAACGGATTTTCAGCTATTATTATTTGAAAACCAAAGGCTTTGCCTACCTTTGCAAAAAATTTGAGAACGTTGCCTTTTATACAAGGCATTAAAAAGATTCCGGATTAAGTTCGGAAATAAATATGAGCAGAAAAGACAATAGCGGTAAAGGAAAACCTTCTGGACGTGGTGCTGGTAACACCCGAAAAGGAAGCAATGCACGAGGAAATGCTCCTTTAAGTAGAAAAAAACCTACAACTAAGAAACCAAATAAAAGTGGTAATACCAACCACCAAGAAAACCCGAATGGAATCCGGTTAAACAAATATATTGCTAACAGCGGTATTTGCTCTCGTAGAGAAGCGGACACCTACATAAAAACCGGTTTGGTTTCTGTAAATGGAGAAATTATCAACGAAATGGGCTATAAAGTTCAGTTAGCTGATGATGTTCGTTTTGATGGCCGTCGCATTAATCCAGAGCCAGACACCTATGTTTTATTAAACAAACCAAAGTCCGTAGCAACTACAACCAGTGAAAGTAAAGGCTTAACGGTGATGGATTTAATCTCGAACGCTACTACAGCCGATGTTAAACCTATAGGACGCTTAGGCAGAAATGCAACGGGTCTGTTGTTATTTACCAACGATGACAAGCTGGTGAAAAAACTTCATAATAAAGGAATGCCTCGCCTATTTCATATAGAGTTGGACAAAAACCTAAAAGCTTCCGATCTTCAAAAAATAGAAGAAGGCTTAACCATTAATGGTAAAACGGTTGAAGTAGAAGAAATTAGCTACGTAGAAAATTCTCCTAAAAAAGAAATAGGATTGAAAATTAAAAACATGGGGAACAGCATTATCCGTGATATTTTTGATCATTTAGACTACGATGTGGTAAAAGTAGATTGTGTAACCATTGCACACCTTACCAAAAAAGACCTTCCAAGAGGTCGATGGAAAATATTGACCAAAAGAGAAGTTGAGCTTTTTAGTATGATGTAAAACTTTATTGCTATTCAATATAGAACACCTCGTTTACACCGAGGTGTTTTTTTTATGCTAAATTTTACTGAAATGATTTTCTATATCAAAAAATAAATTACATTTGCTGCGCATTTAGCTGAACAAATTGAACCGTGTTTCTGTGTTTGGGTTTTTGAAGATTAGGAAGTTATATTCAAAAACAGGTTGCCAGGCAACCAGCCAAAATTTAAAGCTAGCTTCCGCTCTACCTTTAGAACCTGTATCAGGTTTCTCACAACGTTTAGCCTACTGGCTCAACCCTATCCGTATTTGAAATTATCGTTAATTTTTTGTTATATCACTCATTTTAAGAGTATTTCAAATAATTGATTTATAATTTTCATGTTTAAATTTCAGAAAAAAATGAATACTAAATACATTGATCTCATTGATCAAACATATTATTTTCCACAGGAAGAGTTTACTTTAAACGAAAACAAAACGCTAGAATTTCATAATATCGACTTGATGAAGTTGGTTTCAGAATACGGTGCACCTTTAAAGTTTACGTATCTTCCTAAAATTTCAGAAAACATACAACGTGCTAAAAAATGGTTTGGTAATGCTATTGAAAAACATAAGTATCAAGGTAATTACAATTATTGTTATTGCACAAAAAGTTCTCACTTTAAGCATGTATTGCACGAAGCGTTGAAGAACGATATTCATATTGAAACCTCATCTGCTTTCGATATTAATATTGTTGAAAATTTAAAAGCGGAAGGAAAAATCAACAACAACACCTATGTGATTTGTAACGGTTTTAAGCGAGAGCAATACATTAACAATATTGCACGATTAATAAATGAGGGCCATAAAAACTGTATTCCTGTAATCGATAATTATGAAGAAATCGGGTTGCTTTCCGAACAAATTGAAGGCAATTACAAAGTAGGGATTAGAATCGCTTCGGAAGAAGAACCAAAGTTTGAATTTTACACCTCTCGCTTAGGTATTGGCTATAAAAACATTGTTCCTTTTTACGAAAAACAAATTAAGGACAACAAGCAGGTTGAACTTAAAATGCTTCACTTTTTCATTAACACCGGTATTCGCGACAACGCCTATTACTGGAACGAATTGGTTAAGTGTTTAAACGTGTATACCAAACTTAAAAAGGTGTGCCCAACATTAGATAGCTTAAATATTGGCGGTGGATTTCCTATAAAAAACTCATTGGCTTTTGAGTACGATTATCAATATATGATTGACGAAATAATCAACCAAATAAATATCACTTGTGCAGAAGCTGATGTTCCTGTACCTAATATATTTACGGAATTTGGTAGCTTTACCGTAGGCGAAAGTGGCGGTGCTATTTACGAGGTTTTATACCAAAAGCAACAAAACGATCGTGAAAAGTGGAATATGATTAATTCTTCTTTTATTACTACGTTGCCCGATACGTGGGCTATTAGCAAACGTTTTATCATGCTAGCCATAAACCGTTGGAATGATGAATACGAACGCGTATTATTAGGTGGATTAACCTGTGACAGCGATGATTATTACAATAGCGAGCAACATATGAACGCTATATATCTACCTAAATTCAAAAAAGAAAAACCGTTGTATATCGGCTTTTTCAACACGGGAGCATATCAAGAAACCATTGGTGGGTTTGGCGGATTACAACACTGTTTAATTCCTTCGCCAAAACATATTTTAATTGACAAGGATGAAGATGGAAACATCTCAACCAAATTATTTTCACAACAACAAACAAGCGAGCAATTGCTAAACATTTTAGGTTATGAACACTAAAACGTACGCCGGAATCCCGCAGAAATATGCGGCTCTGGAAACTTCAAAAATTGTATTAATCCCAGTTCCTTATGACGGCACTAGTACTTGGCAAAAGGGAGCCGATAAAGGGCCTGAAGCTTTTTTACACGCTTCAGAAAATATGGAATTGTACGATATTGAAACCGAAACCGAAGTTTACAAACAAGGAATTTATTTAAGCGAACCCATCACAGAAAATACTTCGCCGGAAGCGATGGTAGAAGCAGTTCACAAAAAAACGAAAGATTATATTCTTCGGAATAAATTTGTTACGGTTTTTGGTGGTGAACATAGTATTTCTATTGGTACAATCCGTGCCTTTAACGAATGTTTTGACGATTTAACTGTGCTTCATATCGATGCGCACGCCGACCTTCGGAAAGAGTATGAAGGTTCTTCTTGTAATCACGCTTGCGCTGTTTACGAAGCTAGCCAGACTACCAATTTAGTGCAAGTAGGCATTCGCAGTATGGACGTTGCCGAAACAACCGTATTGGACCGTGAAAAAACGTGGTTTGCACACGAAATGGCAACCGATGAATATTGGATGGACAATGTGATTGAAGCACTAGGTGAAAACGTATTTATTACGTTCGATCTAGATGCATTCGATCCTTCTATTTTACCTTCAACCGGAACACCAGAGCCTGGCGGATTGTTTTTCTACGAAACTATGGAGTTTTTAAAGCAAGTATTTGCCGAACGAAATGTCGTTGGGTTTGATATTGTAGAATTATGTCCAAACCCAGCTGAAAAATCTTCCGACTTTTTAGCGGCTAAATTGTACTACAAAATGCTAAGCTACAAGTTTGAAGGAACTGAAGGAAAAGACGAATTTGAAAGTAATTTCACCCACTCGACTCCGCTCGAGGCAAGTAAAAAAGGAATTTCAAAATTTAACAACAACAAAGATGAGCACTAATAAAGGAGCAATTTCAGAATTTATTCAAAAGTATTATTTGCACTTTAACGCAGCTGCTTTGGTAGATGCCGCAAAAGGATATGAAGAACAGTTGAACAGTGGTTCAAAAATGTTGGTTTCGCTTGCAGGAGCCATGAGTACTGCCGAATTAGGTAAAATATTTGCTGAAATGATTCGTCAAGATAAAGTACATATCATTTCGTGTACCGGTGCAAACCTAGAAGAAGATATAATGAATTTAGTGGCACATAGTCACTACAAACGAGTTCCTAATTATCGTGATTTAACCCCAAAAGATGAATGGGAATTATTGGAAAAAGGACTGAATCGGGTTACCGATACGTGTATTCCTGAAGAAGAAGCGTTCCGAAGAATTCAGGAACACATCGTGAAAATCTGGAAAGAAGCCGAAGCCAAAGGCGAACGCTATTTACCGCACGAATATATGTATAAACTGTTGTTGAGTGGCGTTTTAGAAGAACATTACGAAATCGATTTGAAAGACTCGTGGATGTACGCTGCCGCAAAGAAAAATCTTCCTATTGTTTGCCCAGGTTGGGAAGACAGTACCATGGGGAATATTTTTGCGAGCTACGTTTTAAAAGGTGAGCTGAAAGCTTCAACCATGAAAAGTGGTATTGAGTATATGACTTTCTTGGCAGATTGGTACACTGATAATTCAGAAAAAGGGATTGGTTTCTTTCAAATTGGAGGTGGTATTGCTGGCGATTTCCCTATTTGTGTAGTGCCGATGTTGTATCAAGATATGGAACGCACAGATACGCCTTTCTGGAGTTATTTTTGTCAAATTTCAGACTCTACAACGAGCTATGGAAGCTACTCTGGAGCCGTCCCCAACGAAAAGATTACGTGGGGTAAATTAGACATTGATACGCCAAAATTCATCATAGAAAGTGACGCTACCATCGTCGCCCCTTTAATTTTCGCATATCTGTTAGATATGTAGCCCATGGAAAACAAAATAGAAAATATAGAATTAAAGTTCTTGACGCTTAAAGATTACGAAGCGTTAAAAAAAGCAACCCTTCAGTCATATGGAGGGTTGCCAAATTCCTATTGGAAAATTGAAGAGATTGGTAATTTAATTTCTCTGTTTCCCGAAGGTCAAGTAGTGATTATGGCCGATGGCGAAATTGCAGGTTGTGCCCTATCGATTATTGTAGATTATGATAAAATTGAAGACAACCATACCTACGATGATATTACGCGCGACCCATCGTTTAAAATTCACGACCCCAACGGTGATGTGCTCTACGGAATCGATGTATTTATACATCCTGATTACCGCGGACTTCGGTTAGGACGTAGACTGTACGACTATCGAAAAGAATTATGTGAGAACTTAAATCTTAAAAGCATTGTTTTTGGGGGAAGAATGCCTAATTACCACAAACATGCCGATACTATTTCACCTAAAAAATACTTAGAAAAAGTACGAAGCAAGGAAATTGAAGACCCCGTATTGAATTTTCAATTATCGAACGATTTTCACCCGCTTCGGGTATTAAAAGGCTATTTGGAGGGTGATGCCGCTTCTGGTGAATACGCCGTTTTAATGGAATGGGATAATATTTACTACACCAAACCGGATAAAAAGCCAACTGCTACTAAAAGTGTCGTTCGCTTGGGGCTCATTCAATGGCAAATGCGTTCGTATAACGGCATAGAAGATTTAATGCAGCAAGCTGAATATTTTATTGACAGTGTTGCTGGGTATCGTAGTGATTTCGCTGTGTTTCCAGAGTTTTTCAACGCCCCACTTATGGCAGAATATAACCATATGAGTGAGCCGGAAGCGATACGTGAACTGGCCACGCACACTGCCGAAATTACCGAACGGTTGTCCAAACTTTCCATCTCATACAACATCAATATTATTTCCGGAAGTATGCCCGAAGTGGTAAATGACAAGCTATACAATGTAGGTTATTTATGCCGTCGCGACGGAAGTGTGGAACGGTACGAAAAATTACACGTGACACCAGATGAAGCCAAAGTTTGGGGCATGCAACAGGGTAACACATTAAAAACTTTTGATACCGATTGTGGTAAAGTAGGAATATTAATTTGTTACGATTCTGAATTTCCTGAGCTTTCCAGACTTTTATCAGATGAAGGAATGGACATTTTATTTGTTCCTTTCTTAACCGACACCCAAAATGGGTATTCCAGAGTTCGGTTGTGTGCACAAGCTCGGGCGATTGAAAACGAGTGCTATGTAGCCATTGCTGGCAGCGTTGGTAACTTACCGAAAGTTCATAATATGGATATTCAATATGCGCAATCGGCAGTATTTACACCTTGCGATTTTGCTTTCCCAAACAACGGTGTAAAAGCTGAAACGACTCCAAATACCGAAATGATTTTGGTCGCCGACGTAGATCTAGATTTGTTACGGGAATTACACACGTTCGGCGCTGTACGGAATTTAAAAGATAGACGGAAAGATTTTTACTCACTTAAACGAGTGAAGTAATCCATCCTAATTCCTCTTTTACGTAGAGATAAGAGAGGAGTTCTTTTCTGAAATATTTTTTCTAATTTCCCAAGTGGCATATCCAATTACCACCAAATATTCCACAGCTACTAACCAAAGGTTTTCTTTAAACCCATCAGCTCCATAAGCACTATAACTTAATATTATCACAGCACTCCAAACTATAGGAAAACGGTATTTGGTAAACAAGCACAACAGTAAAGGCGTGGTAACATACCAAGGATGCACCGTAGTCGAAAGCAAGAAGTAAAATGAAACGCCAAAGAGCATCGCAGTGATTAATTTGGGTAGTGTTTCATTTCTTCTGAAAAAGGTAAGTATTAATATAAAAGCAATGACAATTAGTGGCAATATCTTACCAACCGTAACAATAATATTCCATCCAACGGTTTGAAAACCTATCCATCTTATGATATAATACACACTTGCATTAAATTCAAAATTCTGAAACCACAAACCAATGGTTGTAGTGAAATTCTGAAGAAATTCTGAAGAAAAGAACGGTAAGAAAGTTACAACAACTGTTAACAAACAAGCCATATAAAACAGAATCAGTTTCTTTATTCCTAGTGAAGTGAAGTTCGGCAAAGAATCATTTTCACCCTTCTTATTCTTCAAGAAGTAGTTAAAGAATAGTGGTAAAAACAACAATGGTAATAGTTTTACTGAAACAGAAACCCCCAACAATACAGCAGCCAAAACCCATTTTCTTTTTTGCAATAAGTAAAGTGCCCAAACTAGAAAGAAAAGCATCACGCCTTCAAAATGTAAATTTCCGGTGAGTTCAATTATGATAAAAGGATTCAAGAAATACCAAAAAATAGTATGTGAATTCAGATTAAGATTCTTCAATAATTTTCTTCCGAAGTAAAAGATACCTACATCTGCAAGAATCATAATCAATCGTAACACCACTACTGAACCAAGTATACTGTTTTTAGCAAATAAAGCAGCTATTGCAAAAAACAGTTGATTGATTGGGGGATAATTACTGTAATGGCTAGCGTTGAGAGCGCCCATTCCATTTATTAGTTTAGTTGCTTCGGCTCCACTAAGCCACCTTAAACTATTCAGTATTTCAGATGTTTTATTTACATATTGCTCTGGTGTAAAAAGATATGGATTTTCCCCTTGCAGCAGCAACCTACCATCCCAGATAAAACGATAAAAATCTTGTGACAAATTGGGGATTACAACTAAAAAGACTAATCGAAAAGCAATCCCAAATCCGAAAAGAACCCAAAAATTCCCCTTTGTTATTTGAATGAGTTTGTATGCTAAGAAAAATAAAGCTCCATACAGCGGAAGCAGTTTGGCAAAATCACTTCGGTTTAAATCGTAGCCAAAACTGGCGTACAAAGCAATACTTATCACAGCGAAAAGCAATGGAATTCTATACAGGTTGAAAAAGTCTCTCACTTGGTTTTACTTTACTGATACCACAAGATATAAAACCTTCAAGGTTTTTTAAAGTTTAGGAGGTTTTATCTAAAAAACAAGATCGAGAGATAGGAAAATTTAATTAATAGTGAGGTTGTTCTTTAAGGTAACGACTCATTTTTTTCAGCTTCTACTTTTCTGAAATGTTCATTTTCTGCTTCGGTAAGCAACCTTGATTTTATTAAAAATCGAATACCTAATGGAATTTCTACAGAAAAACTAGAACCACGACCTTTTGTAATATCTACGGTTAAATGCGTATGTTTCCAATATTCATATTGATCTTGATTCATATAAAAAGAAACGCCAGCAACTGCTCCTAAAAGGATATCGCTTTCATCTAAATAAAAGTCATCTTTTGAAATCAACATAGGTGACGATCCATCACAACAACCTCCACTTTGATGAAAAATAAGCGAACCGTGTTGTTCTTTCATTTGTTCAACAATCTTTTTTGCTTCATCTGTTATTGCTACTCTACTATTTTTCATATTCTAAATTTAAAAATAAAGGCCGGAAATTAATTCCGACCTTCTTAAAACCAACTAAATATTAAAAGAAACCTAATTTTTTCTTATCGTAGGAAATGAGCATATTTTTAGTTTGACGGTAATGATCGAGCATCATTTTATGGTTTTCTCGACCAATTCCAGATTTTTTATAGCCTCCAAAAGGCGCGTGTGCCGGATATGCGTGATAGTTGTTCACCCATACTCTACCTGCCTTCACTTCTCTTGAAATTTGATACGCTTGATGCATATCGCGTGTCCAAACACCAGCGCCAAGACCATATAAAGTATCATTAGCAATCTCAATCGCATCTGCTTCATTTTTAAAGCTTGTAACACAAACTACAGGGCCGAAAATTTCTTCTTGAAATACCCGCATCTTGTTATTGCCCTTAAAAATGGTGGGTTGAATATAATATCCACCTTCTAGGCCTTCATTGTAAGCTGAATCTCCTCCAGCAAGTACTTCACAGCCTTCTTCTTTACCAATTTTAATGTAGTTTAAAATTTTCTCGTATTGATCGTTAGAGGCTTGAGCTCCCATCATCGTTTCCGGATCTAAGGGGTGACCTATTTTAATAGCTTTGGTTCGCTCTACAACACGCTCCATAAATTCATCAAAAATACTCTCTTCAACTAAAATCCTAGATGGAGCTGTACAAACCTCTCCTTGATTAAAAGCGAAAAGGACTGCTCCTTCAATAGCTTTATCAAGAAAATCATCATCTTCATCCATGATGCTTTTAAAGAAAATATTTGGTGATTTCCCTCCTAATTCTAAGGTAACAGGAATAATATTTTTGGAAGCATATTGCATAATTAATTGTCCAGTAGTGGTTTCACCCGTAAAAGCAATCTTTTTAATACGAGGACTTGATGCTAATGGTTTTCCAGCTTCAAGACCAAATCCGTTTATAATATTTAACACTCCAGCGGGAACAACATCTTGAATCAATTCTGCTAAAATCATAATTCCAACAGGAGTTTGCTCAGCTGGCTTTAAAACCACACAGTTTCCAGCAGCTAATGCAGGTGCTAACTTCCAAGCTGCCATTAAAATTGGGAAGTTCCATGGGATTATTTGCCCTACAACCCCTAATGGTTCCCAAATATTTAATGAAACGGTGTTTTCATCTAACTCACTAGCTCCACCTTCTTCAGCCCTAATAACACCAGCAAAATATCTAAAGTGATCTACCGCCAGGGGTAAATCTGCATTGGTTGTTTCCCGAATCGGTTTTCCATTGTCCCAAGTCTCAGCTCGTGCTAAGGTTTCAATATTATTTTCAATTATATCAGCAATTTTTAAAAGTACATTGCTCCGTTCAGTTGCTGACTTTCTATTCCAAGTTTTAGCGGCTTCCCATGCAGCATCTAATGCTTTGTCTACATCCTCTTTAGTAGATCGGGCTACTTTTGTAAACGAATTCCCATCTACAGGGGAAATACTTTCAAAATACTCTCCCTTAACTGGTTTTACCCATTCTCCACCAATAAAATTATCATACGTATCTTTAAATTTTGGTTGATCTATAGCCTTTCCCTTCTCTGTTTTTATATTGCTCATAATGACAATTATTTAGTTATTATTTTATGAATTACATAATTTTAATAAAGATATTTTATAATATCACTATATAATTGAACAATACTATTGAAGAATAACACGTTTCTACTTTTTATAGATTTTACTGAAATTTTTACGTAATATTGAATATGAATCACTCTTTAGCAAGACATAAAGAAAGTCGGAAAATTTTCACTTTAGTTGAAAATAGAACTACATACAATGCCGAATATTCTGAGTTGAATATTTTTGAAACGCATAAAATGGCAGAACGAGTTTCACTTACTTTTGACTTTCCAGTTATTGCTAGTATGCTCACAGGCAAAAAAATAATGCATCTTGCCAATATCCCTGAGTTTGATTTCCTTCCCGGCGAATCGGTTGTAATGCCCGCTAACAAAGAAATGATTATCGACTTCCCTATTGCAACGAAAAATAGTCCTACGCAATGTTTGGCGTTGGGGATTGATCCTGAAAAAATAAACGAGGTCGCTTTAAAGTTTAATCAACAAGTAGAAATTGAAAACGAAAACAACAATTGGAGTCTAGAGGAAGGGTTTGCATCTCACCTTACCAATCAAGTTGAAGTGAATTACCTTATAGATAGACTGGTGAATACATTTACTAAAAACTCTTCGTCGAAAGATGTATTGCTAGATCTAATGATTCAAGAGTTAATTATTAGGCTGCTTCAAACAAAGGCCAAATACAGTATTTTAAATGATCATCTAGAAATTTTTAGCGATACTCGTATTGGTTCTGTGGTAAAATACATCAAAGAAAATTTAACCAACAAAAATATTAGCGTGGACACCTTAGCCGAAAAGGCATATATGAGTACGTCTAATTTTCACAAAAAGTTTAAAAATACTTTAGGAGTTTCGCCAATAGATTTTATGAATTCAGAAAAGATAAAGTTTGCAAAAAGGTTAATGAAAAAAAATAAGACGATGCTTATTTCAGAAATTGCTTTTAAATCTGGATTTAATAATGTGAGCTATTTTAACCGGCAGTTTAAAAAATTAGAGCTGATGACCCCGCAGCAGTTTCGACTTTCTATTCACTAATTTAAGCCCTACTTAACAAGCTCTTAAAAAACACAAAAGCAAAGCCTACAAAAAGCATCAAGTGAAACGGAAAAAGACCAAAATCGCCATCTTCTTTCCCAACAACAAAAGCACTGTACATTCCAAAGGCGAAATAGAGCATTAAAATCCCTTCAATAATCGTGTTTCCCGAAAAATTCTTTGTCAGGTACTTGTTTTCTTTCCAACTTTCTTTAAGGGAAATATTAAACTTTGGTGTTCGTATAAAATCACTTTTCTTACCAAAATGACCTTCTAAAACCGCAAGTGAGTTATGTACCGAAAAGCCCATGGCTACAGAAAAGAACGTAAAGAACATCCCAATATATTTCAGGAAATTTTTAAATCCGCCGCCATGAATTTTTGAATACGTGAGCCAATAACACATAAAAAAGATAACAGTACTAAACGCAAAGCCTGCCAATATATAAAAAACCACAGCCCATTCTGGGTTTGCCGCTTTTATATATAACATGGGCACACTTAAAATGGCCACGGTCAAGATCAATAAAAACATGCTGCTGTTCAGTAAGTGGAAAAAACTATGAAATTTTGTTTTCCAAGGAACGGTAGGGTCTTTTAATAGTCTTAGATATAATTTCTGAAAATTCTCTGCAGCGCCTTTATTCCATCTAAATTGCTGAGATTTTGCAGCACTAATTACCACGGGAAGCTCAGCTGGAGTTTCTACATCTTCCAAGTATTTAAACTTCCATTTTTTAAGTTGAGCACGGTAACTTAAATCTAAGTCTTCGGTTAAGGTATCACCTTCCCAATTCCCTGCATCGATAATACATGTCTTTCGCCAAATACCAGCGGTACCGTTAAAATTGATAAAATGATTCCCGAAATTACGGCCTACTTGCTCTAACACAAAGTGAAAATCGAGTGCAAAAGCTTGTATTTTTGTAAGGAGCGAATAGTTTCTATTAATGTGACCCCAACGGGTTTGCACCACACCAATTTTCTCATCTTTAAAATAAGGAACGGTTTTTTGTAACCAGTCTTTCTTCGGAAGGAAATCGGCATCAAAAATGGCAATAAACTCACCTTTTGCGGTTTTCAATCCTTCTTTTAATGCTCCAGCTTTAAAGCCAGAACGCACTTCCCTACTCATCTGTTTAATATCTAATCCAGATTCTTGTAGTTTTTTTAGGTGAGCAGCAGTAGCTTGAAAAGATTCGTCGGTAGAGTCGTCTAACACTTGAATCTCTAACTTATCTTTAGGATATTCTAATTCCGCAATATTATTCAGCAGACGTTCCATTACATACAACTCGTTATACACGGGCAATTGAATGGTTACAAACGGAATTTCTTCAGGGTTTGAAAAATCGAAAGTGGGGTCCGTATCCTTTTTGTTTCTAGCTTTTAGGTAATTGACAAACAAATTGAGTTGTGCCAAAGCATACAGAAAAATAAGTAGCAATGCTATGGAATAAATTACAACGATGCTTATTTCGAATATCATTTTTTAAAACTATATTTAAAGATCCAACTTAGGATTTTTACGCCGGCAAAGATAGCACCTTTTACGGTTCCTGAAACTTTTGAAACACCTATTCTATTTCTATATTTTACTGGTATCTCTTTATAAGAATAGTTTCGTTTTAAAGCCTTTAATTGCATCTCTACGGTCCATCCATATGTTTTATCTTCCATATTTAGAAGAAGCAATTTATCATATTTTATAGCCCGAAACGGCCCAAGATCTGTAAATTTTGAGTTAAAGAAAAGCCGCATTAACGAAGTTGCTAACCAATTTCCAAACTTCTGCGGAAATGTCATAGAACCATCTTCTCTCAATTCTTTTACACGTGCCCCGATTACAAAATCGATATTTTCTTCAATAATAGGTGCAACAATTTTTGAAAGCTCTTCTGGATAGTCACTATAGTCGCCGTCCAAAAAAACAACAATATTAGGTTTAGGGTTTTGTCGGGCTATGTGGTCCATTCCTTTCAAGCAAGCGTAACCATATCCTCTTTTTTCTTCGGAAAGAACTGTGGCACCGGCTTTTTTTGCAACCGTTTCAGTTTCATCTGTAGAGTTATTACTAACAACAATGATTTCTGAAACTTGTTTAGGAACATCACCAATTACCTTGGCAATAGAACCGGCTTCGTTAAAAGCCGGAATAATAACTTTTATAATTGGAGGCATGTAGATTTTAGGTTGAAAAAGGGTTTCTTTTAAGATTTGTAGCTGATTTTAATTTGTGTCTAAATTCTTATTTCCCATTTACATATTCCATTAAATCTACATCATTCCCTAATAGGACTTCATTTCCTTCAATACGGCCTTTTCGTGGACCGTCTTCCAGTTTTAAAACACCACGTGGACATACTGCAGAACAAATACCGCAGCCCACACACGAGCTTCGCACAATGTTTTCACCTTTTTGAGCGTAGGCTTTTACATCGATTCCCATTTCGCAATAGGTAGAACAGTTTCCGCAAGAGATACATTGTCCGCCATTTGTGGTAATTCTAAAACGGGAGAACAAACGTTGCTGAAATCCTAAAATCGCAGCCATCGGGCATCCAAAACGACACCAAACACGGCTTCCGAAGATAGGATAAAAACCAACCCCAATAACACCGCTAAACATGGCACCAATTAAAAAACCATAGGTTTGGCGCAATTCATACGCATTAAAGAAAAATAGTTTTCCAGGTGTACTGAAATACGTGAACAATAAAATAGATGTTACCACTACAAAATATCCAATAGCACCATATTTAGCATCTTTTGCTAATTGTTCTCTTCTAAAAAGCATAACCCCGCCAAAAACTAAGGTTAGCAACCCGATCACGAACCAAATGAAAAACTCTTTTGATATCCACAAATTATCGAAAAATGAAGTTGCTACTCCATCATTAATTGTCAGGTATTCTTTTGAAGCAGAATCTACTAATAATGAAGCACTCAATCCGTTTTTTAATCGAGTAAGGGCGATTTCATTTTCAGTTTCAGAAATAACATGAAACGGAATATTAATTCCTTCAGTGGTTTCTAAAACTGGTGCTTTTTTTGAATCGGCTTTATTGATAAAAATCACCTGACTTGCTTTGGCTTTTTGAGCCGCCAAAATACGTTCGTTAATGGGTTTTCCGTCTGGATCACTCATAAAAACGGCTTTGTTTTCCAGTCCGCTCCACTCACTAATGGATTGCGATTCGTTGCCTTGTAAATAACTAAACACAACTGCTGTTGTCATTACCGTTACAAAAACTACAACACTATGAACGACCCAGCGTTCCACCTTCCAGGCGACCATGCGTTTGTCTGATAAATGACGAAAAGGGTCTCCAGCAGTTTCGGCCAAACCGCCACAACCACATACCCATGAGCAATACCATCGTTTTCCGTATTTATAGGTTAAAATAGGTGTGATTACAAAAATGGAAAGGATTCCGAAGATGATCATAATCAACCCAACATCGCCAGCACTTAAAAATTCATCTATCTTATAACCAGCAAAAAGCTCATAGTTAAGCGGCCAAATATTTTTAAAATCGTAATACGGTTGATTAAGGCGAACTAAAATTTCAGGAATAATAAATGCAAAACTCAACTGAAAGAACATTACCGAAAAAGTTCTAATAACTTCATATCGGTTATGACGGTATTTCCAGATAAACTTTATTCCAAAAGCTAAAATCGCCAAGGTATAAAGCGTTCCGTATAAAAACCATTGACTGGCCGGATTGCCACTTAAAAATTTACTCAAAGGATCGAATAACGAAATCACTCCTGTGTTATCACCGTCTTTAACCAAACCTAGATACTGCGGAAACCAATACAACGCCACATAAAACAAGGTTAATGTCATACCTAATATCCAACCCCAAAAACCACGTGATGATAATGATTTAAAGTATACACCATTATTGCTTATCCCTTCGTGTTTACTTAAGTATTCTGCTCTAGAAAACCATATAGTACCTACTGCTATAGACAATAATGAAACACTCAACCACAAGGTTTTATTCGGAAAATTGACATTAAATAATGCTACAAATAACACTAACAGACCAGCTAAACCTATAAAGCTTGCTATTTTTTGTTGGGTATTAATTGTTTTTGGTGGTTCGCCTGTTAGGCTCATATTACGTTGAAAAGTACTCATAAGGTTATGCAGTTACAGGTTGTTGATTTTTATAAGCTGAAAGAATTTCTTTTTCATATTTTCTATAAAATTCAGGATCAAAATTGGCTTTTTTTAAATGCTTTATCACATAATCGACGTCTCTCTTTTCATTAAGCCAACGGTCAAAAACTTCGTGACGCATTCGTATTCCGAAGGTGTTTATTCCTAAAAACTGTTTGTTTTCTGTATGGTAAGAAACGGTAATACATCTAAGATCACTTTTACATTTCCAATGAAATTGCGCTTCAGAATCCTTTCTTCTTCGTTTGGGCTGCACCCAACCATAGGTTTGATATTCTATATCGAAAAATTTGGCACTGTTAAACCAGTTTCCAGGGTTATACTCCCAAGGATTGTCACAGATGGTCTGCGCTAGTGTTTCTCCCATAATCCGACCTGTGTACCATACTGCTTCAACTGGTGGGCGGTTTCCAATTGGTTCACGTTGTTGAGCACAATCGCCAATTGCATAGACGTCTTTTACACTAGTTTCCAGTTTACGATTAACTAAAATCCCTTTATCGGTTTCAATCCCTGAATCTTTCAAAAATGTGATATTCGGTTTTACACCCGTTGTAATCCCAACCACCTTGCAAGGAATTTCTTCGCTAGTTTCTTTTATAACTACAGCACGAACGTTCCCGTTTTCATCGCCAAGGATTTTATCGAGGTTGGTTTCGTGACGAATATCAACACCGTGTGATTGTATGTGGCGTGATAGCATTTCGGCTTCGGGTTTTGGCAAAGCGCTAGTCCAAAAAGCATCTTCGCGAACTAGCATAGTCACTTCAATTCCCCGGGTGCGAAGCATTTCAGCCATTTCTACACCTATTAATCCGCCGCCTACTATAACCGCATTGGGGCACTCTTTTTTATTGGGTGCGTTTTTTTCTAATTTTTCTAAATCTTGCTTGGTCACTAAACCTTGCACACCGTTTAAATCGAGCCCTTCCGACCCAAATGTATTGGTAGTAGAACCAGAAGCAATAATCAATTTATCGTAATGCATAGCATCTCCTTCAGCAAAATGAAGTGTTTTAGCATCTGTATCAACTTTTTCTACGTAAGCATTTTTGAGGTTTAAATCATTTTTCTTCCAGAAATAGCTTTCGTATGGTTCAATATCCCACCAGCGCATATGGCCCATATACACATACATGAGAGCCGTTCGGGAAAAAAAATAATCTGCTTCAGCAGAAATAAGTGTGATTTTTTTATCAGATTCTTTTCGGATATGTCGAGCCGCCGTAACGCCCGCAATGCCATTTCCAATAATAACGATATGTTCCATAGAAAGAGAAGTATTGCTTTTATGTCGTACTTAAATGTACGCAATTACATGCAAAACAGATTACAAATTAAAATAAGGGACAAATTAACTTGTGCTATTTGTAAGTTTTACTGAAACCAAGACGACTTAGAATGCGTAAATTATTATGATGAAACATTTTATATTCCTTTTTGCAACTATACTGTTATTCAATACATCAACTGGGTTTTCACAATCGACAAAAACCTTCTTCAATGAAGCTGATATGTTTTTTAAAACCTATGTTTCCAACGGAAAAGTTGATTATAAAAGCATTGAAAAAAATCCTGAAAAATTAAATCGCTTACTTGATCAAGCTGCAAAGATTTCTGTTTCTACTTCTGAAGAAAAAAACTATCAAGCTTTTTGGATTAATACTTACAATCTTGCGGTGATAAAAGGAATAGTTGACAATTACCCTATTGAATCACCATTAGATAAAGACGGTTTTTTTGAAAGGGTAAAATACAACTTAGGCGGAACATCGCTAACCTTAAACGATATTGAAAACAAAAAGCTTCGCGCTAATTTTGACGAACCGCGCTTTCATTTTGTGTTGGTCTGTGGTGCAAAAGGATGCCCGCCCATTATTGCTAAAGCCTATAAACCTTCAAAATTAGAGGAACAATTACAGAAACAGACTGTAAAAGCTTTGAATAATCCTTCATTCATTAAAGTTTCAGAACATGAAGTCGCTATTTCTGAAATTTTTAAGTGGTACAAAGAAGATTTTGTGAAAAATGGACAAACAAAAATTGACTTTTTAAACCACTTCCGAAAAGAAAAAATCCCCTCCAGTTTTAAAGTCTCTTATTATCCTTACAATTGGCATTTAAACCAAAAGTAATTAGTACGGTCTAATTTTTTAAACTATTTTCAGTTTCGAAATAGTTGTCAATCACTCTATGAAAAATTACTTGTTAGTTCTAATTCTGTTATTTGTCGTAGCCAGCCATGCGCAAGACACTAAAATTAATGGCATTAGCTTTGTTGCATCTCGTGATTCAGTATCCCTTAAACACACAGCTCCACTTTTGCAAATAAACGCTAATTATGCAGCGGTAATGCCTTTTGGGTTTATTGAAAGTTTGGACCACCCTGAACTATTATACAGTACAGACCGACAATGGTATGGCGAGACAATTAAAGGTACCAAACAATACATTAACAAGCTACAGCAAAACGATATTAACATCATGCTAAAGCCCCAAATTTGGATTAGAAAAGGCGAGTTTACCGGGCATCTTGCTATGTCTTCGGAAAAAGATTGGAAAATATTAGAAACTTCATACCGCAATTTTATACTCGATTTTGCTCGTCTTGCTGAAGAAACCAATGTGCCCATTTTATGTATTGGCACAGAGCTGGAACAGTTTATAAGGCAACGTCCAACATTTTGGAATCAATTGATTTCTGAAATAAAACAAATCTATAATGGCAAACTGACCTATGCCGCCAATTGGGATGAATATACCAAGGTTCCATTCTGGGATCAATTAGATTTTATTGGTGTAGATGCCTATTTTCCTATTTCTGAAGTAAAAACTCCAACCTTACAAGAAGCCAAAAAAGGATGGCAAAAGTGGAAGAATGAAATGAAAACTGTTTCAGAAAAACACAATAAAAAAATACTGTTTACTGAATACGGTTACAGAAACACAGACTTTGCCGGAAAAGAGCCTTGGCACAGTGGCAGAGAGCAGAAAAGTATAAATCACGACAACCAAGGCACGTTGCTAACCGCCCTTTTTGAAGAGGTTTGGCAAGAACCATGGATGGCCGGTGGTTTTTTATGGAAATGGTTTATTGACCATGAAAATTCTGGTGGTGGATTGAACAATCAATTTACCGTTCAAAACAAACCGTCTCAATTAGTGCTGCAATATTATTATTCTATTTACGAATAATATTACCGCTTTTCTTTCATCACTTTTAAGTATTCTTTGGCAATAGAAATTTTTTGCTTCTCTGTAAAAACTTTACCCGCTAATTGAAAAAAGGTGTGCTCTTCATCCTCTAAATGGTGTTCTACTTTCTCGCAAAGTTGTTTGGCGTGCACTAACCAACCAGGCGAATCTAAATCGGTATCATCGATTTTTTCAATTAACTCGTCCATTTCATGATGCTCTGCTATTCCATGGCGAGCATGTTCTTGCATCATATCGTTTTGAATAAGTGGGGTATAAAAAGTACGCTCCTCAGCGTCTGCATGAACTTGCAGTTCGTGTTTCAGTTTTTCCCACATTTCTTTTCGGCCCTTACTGTCGCCAGATGTGGAAGTAACTAGTTTGCACAATTCACGTTGTTTGTCGTGGTCTTTTCTAATTGCTTCAAAAATGTTCATAGTTGGTTTTTTGGTTTTGTATCCTCAAAATACAACCAACTAAAATGTTTCAGTGTTTAGAAAATCATAAAATTTTTAGTGAATACGCTTGAAAGGGTAAAGCAAACATTTTAGAAAAGTTACTTTTCTATAAACGCTTCTCTTGGCGACTCGATAGTGACATTCTCGTTCTGCTTCTTTTTATTGTTCCGTAAGTGTTTACAATAGTAAGCAAACAGTTGATCTGCATCGGCACCCAACCATTTTTTAACGTAGATAGTCCAAAAGTGATATTGTACATACCAAACGCCTTTTTCGCGGTACAATCGTGCTGAGGAAGTCAGTTTTTTATTGATGACTACAAACGTGTTGCGTTCGTATAATTCGTTTATTAGAATATTGTCCTCATAAATAATATAAGTTTCATCGTAACCACCTATTTCATCGAACAATTCACGGGTAATAAATTGGCTTTGGTCACCACCTCGGCATGCGCGCCAACTAAATTTCGTAAGCCAACTAGCCAAACGCAACCACCAATGGTTACTATCAAACTGCATCCTAAAACACCCTGCAGGACTTCCTTTTCCTACTTCGGAAATAATTAATTCGTCAAAATTTTTAGGGGGAAAAGAATCTGCATGTAAAAAATAGAGGATTGACCCTGTAGCGTTTTTTGCTCCGGTATTTAATTGTTTTGCACGCCCCTTTTCCGAAGAAATAAGCTGTATTCCTATTTCAGGTTTAGATTCGAAATTTTTTATCAACTGTTTCGTACCATCTGTGCTTCCGCCATCTACAACGGTAATTTCAGCAAGATTTTTAGGCGTAACATTTTCTATTAAGTGCTGCAGCAGCTTTTCAATAGATGAAGCTTCATTTAATACGGGGATAACAATACTAATCATACGCTAAACTTACGAAATAAATAGCCCAGAGGTTTTCTCCGGGCTATATTCCTTTAAAAAATATTATTTCTGTTCGTTTAGCTTCCAGTTGTAATCTTTGTACTGTAACTCAACCCTAGGATTGATTTCGGTATCGCTATATTTATTTATAAAACCAATAACATCTTTATTTCCATTAACGGTATAATCTTTTGCATACCACTTAAAAACAGAAGACACTTTTGGGGTATTTGCAGTGATTTCGTTTTTATCGCTGTTTATAAATTCGCGAGTTACTTCATCTAACTGTTCATTTATTTTTGAAGCAGTAAAAGCCTCATCCAATAGTTTTGGGCACGAAATGGAAGCACAGTTAATGGCAAAATGAATACGAGGTTCATCCATTTTACGAAGGATGCCATTTTCAATTCCACCTAATGACAATTCACGATCTCCAACAGGAACAAACCCTTTCGTAAAGGCTCCATCGATATCCTGAATGCTTTCAGTTGGGTAATTATTTAAAATTAAATCTACCGTGTAAGCGTTGTATAAATTAATGTAAAACGCTAATAGTTCTTGAACGCTCCAAGCATCGGTTGGTTCTGTTGAAGATAATTTCTGAAGGTATTTATTCAGTGCTTCTCTATCATTTTTAAAGCCTTTGTAATCGACCATTCCCTCTGAATCTACATGCTTTTTCAACAATTTGTCCCAAGCAGCGTGGTCAAAATTAACTGCAGAATTTGCCGTGGTTGAAGTTAAATCACCTTCAACTTTTTTAGTGGGTTGGCCTTGACTTGTCAATCCTGCTGCAGATGTTAAGTTACAACTTACCAATGAAACAGAAACAAGTAATAGTGTAACAACTTTAAGTATAAACTTCATAATTTTTAGTGTTTTACACCCTTATATACGGGCTATATTATTTTTTGGTTTTTATGGGATATATACTTTGATGAATGAATTGTTGAGGAAAGTGTTCATCACCGTCAAAGCCTAATTCAATATCCCTTCCGTCGTGCGGAATGTGGTTTGTACCAAAAAGATAATCCCAAATACTTAAACTAAGCCCGTAATTAACACCGTATTTAGTATGTTTTGGCAAAATTTTAGCGTGATGCCAAATATGCATCTTCGGGTTATTAAGCACATATTTTAAAATTCCGTAGTTCCATCCTAGGTTGGCGTGGTTTAGATGACCAATGGTCAAAGCAGTAAAATGGACAATTGCAACATCGGTTACATCAAACCCACCGATAATCGCCAATGGAATGTACAAAATGGATTTATACACTACCGGTTCCATCCAATGGTAGCGCAAATGAGCCGCAAAACCCATTTCTTTTACGGAATGATGAACTTGATGGAATTTCCAAAGTATAGGCACTCTATGCAGCAATCTGTGGGTATTCCATTGCACAAAATCTGACACCAAAAAGAAGACTAATAATCCTAATCCGTATGGTAAAGCATCAACGTTTAGTAATTCGAAGTCTGAAACTTGCAGCCCAATTAAACCAAGGAAGTCATTAAAAAAAGCTTCGGCAGTGTTTGAGAGGAAAATAAGTACTATTAGATTCAACAAAAAGAAGTTGAAGAACATATAGAACGTATCCAGCCAAAAGTCTTTACGGAATACTTTTTGGTTTTTTCGCCACGGAAATAGCAATTCCAACAACCAAACAACCACCGACACGATGATAAGCCCATAGAAATAGTTTTCCCAATGAAAACGGGTGATTTCATCTAACAAATAGTTGAAATACCCAACATAAGAATCTTTAAATATCTGAATATATTTTTCCATAGCAATCTATCCTACTTGTCGGATTTGTGGGTACAAAATTACAGATTGTAAAAGTAAATTGGGGATTGTGTATCTTTATATTTTGGCCGTCATTCTTATGAGAACTTTAAATGTAAAATTATCTGAATTCAAATCTGAAATTGGATATATTGGTTTTGCAGAATATTCTAATCTAAAAGTTACTACACCTCTCGACAAGAATGATATTCTGAAATTCCTTCATTACTATTATTCATCCAATAAGGTAACAGCGTATCAAAATAAAACTGACCATCTGCCCTTTCCTTTCAGAACTGAAAATCTAACTTCAGCTGATATTCATAAAATCTATGACAATGTACTTTTTAAAATAAAGACAATATTCCGTTCGTTCGAGAAAGGTTGGGAAAATTTTGAGTCTGATTTAAAAAGATTTGAATCCAATCTGGAAAGTATTAACATTAAATTGAGAGAACTTAATCTTTGCTACCCTTGCTTTATGCTGACTATTGATGATTTTAATCCAAAATCTAATAAAATAAACGGTCTGTTTAATGAAATGGGATTTATCTATGATTATTTCTTTTTTATAATTTTTATGAATCCGAGTGGCAACCTAACAACGTTAGAAATTTCTTATGACTAAGACGACTACTAATACAGGCATAATTAATATGGAAGCGTGGTTGAATAAATTAGCTTTCCTACTTTTAACTCAACGAATATAAAATGAAAAATCAAGAAAAGTATTCATACCAAACTGCTTGTAACGTAAATTTTAAAACTATTATAATGAAAAAGCTATTATTTTTAATTACTATATTCACCCTAACCACAACCTTTGCCCAAACCGAAGCCGAAGACAAAGACGCCATTTTAACCGTCATGAAAATGCAAGAAAAAGCCTGGTCCAATAATGATCTAGAAGGTTTTATGCAAGGCTATTGGAAAAGTGATTCTTTAAAATTTTATGGCAGTAACGGCCTCACCAAAGGGTGGCAACAAACGCTAGACAACTATAAAAAAGGATATCCAACGAAAGAACATTCTGGTACGTTAAGCTTTAAAATCAATGATATTTCAAAAATTAGTGACGATAGTTATTGGGTGATGGGCGAATACTTTTTAAAACGAAACGTAGGCGATGCCAATGGGGTGTTTATGATCATCTTCAAAAAAATAAATGGCGAATGGAAAATTATAGCAGATACGAGTTGTTAAATAAAGAGGGTAGTTGGTAGGGCTTAGTTATATATAAAATGAAGAAACTTGCTTTAATAATATTATTAATAAGTATTCCTTTATTCGGGCAATCAAATTCGAATAAATTTTCAGTAAGTGGAAATCTCAAAGTATACTTTGGAAAAGAATTACTCACACCACAATTTGCCTCAATAGTTCTACTCCCTAACAATCACATTACGGAAATTGATAGTACAGGAAATTATAAATTTGACAACCTAAAAAATGGAACTTATAAAATAATGGTTATTGACTATAATCCAGAACCTAAAGAATTCAAATTTGAAATCAAATCATCTTCAATTTCAAGCTTTGATTTAATTGTAGATGCAAATTGTGAAGTTAGTAAAGAGATCGCCGAACAAGATATTCAAAATGACAAACCAAGGTTACTTTTAATTAGCGGTATAGCACCTTACGTGTCTGTTGAAGACAGTAAGTTTGCTAAAAGATATGGAATTATTTTTCAGGATTTTGGAGATACGCCACCAACAGAATCCTGCGTAAAACAATATAATAGTACCATTTTTGATTTTTTAGATAAAAAGTTTGGAAAAAAATGGAGAGAAGAGGTAAGGGGTGATGTTGTTGGCTTAAAATGAGTTGCCTCTGCTTACTTACTGAATACTGAAATTCAATTCCCAAGCACCCGCTCCCACAAATCAGCTAATAACTTTTTAGCATCATCCCTGTTTTTAGGTTCTTCGATTACATTTAAACCTTCTGAAGTTTGCTGTAACTGATAGCTAAAAGCACATTTATCGGTTTGCGGATCTACGCTTAACAAACCAAAACGCAAATCGTTAAAATAAGTGGCGTCATTCTTTTCTGAAATGGCGTACCAACCATTAGAAATTGCAATAAGACGTTGTACTTTATTCTCATTTCTTAAATCCCCTAAAGCCGCATGATTTTTAGGATGCCTGTAAAATTGGATAGGCTTACTATCAAAAAAAGAATAATCCCCAATTAAAAAAGCATCGTCCACCTCAACATTGGCCGTCCAAAGAATAGTATTAAACGGACTCGGTTTGGTTTCAATGGCTTTATAAGCGATATTTTGTTCATCTAAGGCGTTAGTAAACTTATGATAGGTAATTCCTTTTAAAATCAACGTAATCACCATATAACTACTACTGATTAGCAAGCCTGCGTTGTTTATTTTACGTCGTTTTTCACTGCCACGTTTTAGGAAAGCTGTCCAGATTACGCACACTAAAAACGGTAACGTATATAAAGGATCAATCACGAAAATGTTTTTGTAAGCAAGGCGAAGATCGAAAGGCCAAAAAAGCTGTGTTCCCCAAGTGGTATGCGCATCGAGAAACGGATGGGTTATAAAACACATAAACCAAAGCCAATACCATTGTTTAAACGTAGCCCGCTTTTCGTATAACGAAGTAAGCCAAGCAAAGAAACCTCCAAAAACCACTGAAAATACAATGGAGTGCGTAAAACCGCGGTGTATTTCCAACGCTGTAACCGTATCTACAAAATTACTGGATAACACATCCAAATCTGGAATGGTTCCGGCGATGGCTCCATATAACATGGCCTTGTTGCCCATGGTTTTTCCAAGGGTGGCTTCCCCTACGGCAGCGCCTAATACAATTTGAGTTAACGAATCCATTAATCAACAATTTCCATTTTCTTCAGCAGAAAAGAGGCGTTCATATTTTGACAAATTCCAGGTTGAAATGTATAATCGAAGTATAATTCGTCATCTTCTATTCGGGCATCGAAAAAGTAATTTTTTACATTCGGAATGCTTTCAGAAACTTCACATAAACTTAAATCGTGCGTGGCAATGATTCCCGTGGCATTTCCGGCGACCAATTTTTCAACAAACTTTTTAGACCCGATGGCTTTGTCCGTACTGTTCGTCCCTTTTAATATTTCATCTAGAATAATAAAATAACGATCTGTTTTAATTTCTTCCACGATAAACTTTAATCGCTTCAGCTCACTGAAAAAATAAGATTCATCATCCGTTAAACTATCGGTGGTCCGCATACTAGTGATTAGTTTAATAGGTTGATAGGTTGATTTTGTAGCACACACCGGAAGCCCCACATTAGCCATCACAATTTGCAGGGCAACCGTACGCAAAAACGTACTTTTCCCGGCCATATTGGCGCCAGTGACAATGAAAAACTCTTCCGAAGCTATCTTAAAATCATTGCGCACCATCTTTTCAGGATCTAATAAAGGATGCCCAGCGCCATCAGCTTGTAATTGCGTGGCAGATGATACAATGGCCGGAAAAACATGCTGAGGATGGTTAAAAACATAGTTTGCCAAGGTGTTGTAGGCATCGAAGAAAACGATGCTATCTATCCATTTTGAAACATGTTCGCTATGTTCTGAAATCCACTTTTCGATATTGTACGATTGTCGAAGATCGCGTAACATAAAACCATTCGCCACAACGCCCACTAATAAGTTGCTACGTTGATCCAACGAATCGAGATGTTTTGCAAATTGCTTTAATATGGTAGATGCTTTTTCGGTTTCACTTACAACCGTTTTCTTTTTTTCTGAAAGTAAGTCACTGCTGAAATCTTCTGTTTCAATTTCTAATAACAACTTATGAAACTGCTCAAACGTACTTTGAATTTTAGCCGTGTGTTGCGATAAATCGTTTACTTTTTTCAAATAGCGTCCGCTAATAATGAGTCCGGCTAAAAACCAGCCAAACACAATATAACCGGATATAAATCCTGAAAAATAGGTAATTAAAAGCCCTAATGAAATAATTGAAAAAACAGTAGAACCCACTTTTATCCAATTAGGAACAAAACTCTTATAACTGTTTAACCAGTTTAAAACAGTGTTTGCTGAAACTTCGGTTTTCACTAACGAAGCAACCGCCGAAAAATGCTGCCGCCACGTTGCTTTTTTAGCCAATTCTTGAATGGCTTCTTGTTTCTTGGTGATGTTATCAATATCATTATCAGTAAGCAGATGTGCCAAGTGGTCTGAACCACTTTCTAAAGCCGTTCTATTAATGTATTGATAAAAAGAACCTCTTCCAAACAAATCGATATCTTGACTAAAATAATGCTCTGGATTTTTATATTTTTCTCCGTCTGGTAAATGGTGAAACGCTCTGCTCAATACTTCCAATTCCACGTTATTGGCCTCGAGTAAGGCTTTTGTAACATCGCGTTTGTATTGCAAATTGCTATGTCGGGACACTAAAAACACGAACAATGCAATGCCCCCTAAAATAATGGCGATGACAAATTTTGTGTTTCCGAAAGTGAAATATACGCCGGCGCACAATGCCAGAAAAACTAGCAATCTAAACGTCCCAGAAAGTGCGAGCTGCTTTTTAAGGGTTTTAAGGGTTTCGGTATGTTTGCTAATCTGTTCTTTATAAAACGATTCGGGTTTCTTCATTTTTCTTTTTATAGCTTTTCTAATTCAGCTTGTACTTTTTTTGTCAATCCTTGCACTACCAAATTATAAGAATGGTCAATTAACTCTAGTAGCAAATCGGCTGGAATGTTGCGTTCCAATTCGACGGTGTTCCAGTGCTTTTTACTCATATGATAAC